>JAJYMR010000278.1 GCA_021786815.1 Deltaproteobacteria bacterium | reverse complement strand
GCCGCTTCATGACGAAGACAAGCGCGCGGTGTTCGACAGCTTAAGGAGCACGATGTCGGCCGTGATGCGCGGGCTTCTGCTCACCGCGCTCATACAGGGAATCGCGATCGGCGCGGGCTTTCTGGCGACCGGGGTGCCATATTCTGCTTTTTTTGCCGTCATTTCGGCCGCGTGCGGGCTGCTTCCGGTTGGAGGGACGGCGATAGTCTGGCTGCCCGCCACGCTATACCTGTGGTACGCGAGCGGATGGCCGATCGCGCTCGGGCTTGCTATCTGGTGCGCGGTCGTAGTGACCGTGACCGACAATTTCATCAAGCCCCTCATGATGGGGCAGGGAACGGGACTGCCCACCATCGCGCTGTTCTTCGGAATCGCGGGCGGGCTCGAGGTTTACGGGATCGTCGGGGTTTTCGCGGGCCCCGCGGTTATCGCGCTGTTCGCCGCGCTGCTACGCGTGTATCGAAGAACCTACGGCGACGGGCGCCGCATCCGCGCCGCCGGCGGCTCCTAACGCATCGCGGGCAGACCCGCGTGATTTCCTTGAGCGCGCTCACTCTCGGCTGGTGACCCAGCCGTTTGGTCATCCGCAAAACCTTGGGGCCAAGGTCAAGAAGCGTTAAAAAAACGCAGGCAGCAGGCCCCGGTTTGCGTATTGCCACACCGGTGGGGCAAAAAGTGAACGCGTGCTTTGACGCGGAGGGGGTCTTCGCGGTGCAATCACGCTGCCAACCCGCAAACAAGGGAGCGGTGGGAGAATGAAATACGCAATCGTAACCGGCGGAGCGCGCGGACTCGGACTCGGGATCGTAAAGGCGCTCTTGGATGAAAAGGCCGTCGAGCGGATCGCGGTTATCGACCTCAGGCCGGCGCCTGCGCCCGGCGCTATCGCCGCGCAGGTGGAAAGCTTTGCGGCCGACGTCACCGACGAGAAGCAGGTGCACGAAACCGTCGAAGCGATCACGCGCAAATACGGCGCCCATCCCGACGTCCTATGCAACAACGCGGGCGGCGGCGAAAAAATGTGGTTCGAGCACGGACGCGAGGGCGAATGGGAAACTGTCGAGGTGTGGCGGCGCTACGTCGATCTCAACCTGAACTCCGTCCATATCATGACGCGCGAGGTCGCGCCCCGGATGACGAGCGGAGCCGTTATCTGTAACACGTCGTCGATTGCCGGGATGCTTCCGACGCCGTTTCTTGCCGCCTACGCCGCGGCCAAGGCCGGCGTCATCTCGTACACCCGGACCTGCGCGCTTCAGCTCGGCCCCAAGGGAATCCGCGTCAACGCCGTTGCGCCCGGACTGATCTACACCCGCGTGTGGGAGGACTTGGGCGCGGCGCTCGGCGGTGCGGAGGAACGCGCGCGCGCGACCTTCGAGCATACGGTGCAGCGCCTGGTGCCGCTCGGCCGCGAGCAGACGCCCGAGGATATCGGCCGCGCCGTCGCATGGCTGTGCTCGGAGCGCGCCATCAACGTCACCGGGCAGATAATCGCGGTTGACGGCGGTATCGTGCTCGGGCCCGCGGTGAGATAGCCGCGCCGCGCGCATTTTCCCGTCCGACGAAGGCTTGTAGACTTAGCCGGCGGGGACCGCGCGATGAGCGACAGGGAGGCCAGGGCGCTTTCGATAGTGCGCAGGCTTCACGAGCAGGGATTTGTCGCCCTGTTCGCGGGCGGATGTGTGCGCGACCGGATCCTGGGCGTCGAGGCGAAGGATTACGATATCGCAACCGACGCGCGGCCCGAGGTCGTGCAGCGCCTGTTCGACCATACGGTCCCAGTCGGCGCGAAATTCGGCGTAATCGTGGTGGTGCTCGACGGCGAGCCGTTCGAGGTCACCATGTTTCGCGCCGACGCGCCTTACGTCGATGGACGCCGTCCTTCGGCCGTGCGCTTCGGCACGATCGAGGAAGACGCCATCCGGCGCGACTTCACGATCGGCGGGATGTACTGCGACCCGCTCGCAGACCGCGTGATAGACCTGGTCGGCGGAATCCGCGACCTGCGCGCCGGCATAATCCGCGCAATCGGCAACCCGTACGACCGCTTCGAGGAGGACCGGCTCAGGATCCTGCGCGCCGCGCGTTTCGCCGCCCGCTTCAACTTCTCGATCGACCCCGCGACGTGGGCCGCGATGAAGCGCGCCGCGCCGACCATCATGGATATCTCAGCCGAACGGATCGGCGAGGAGATGGTCAGGCTGATGACCGAGGGCGGCGCCGCGCGCGGCATGGACATCCTGCTCGAGAGCGGGCTGATGAACGTGCTGATGCCGGAGGCGTCGGCGATGGTCGGATGCGCGCAGCCCGAGAATTACCATCCGGAGGGCGACGTTTACGTGCACACCCGCCTTGCGGTCTCGATGCTCGATCCGGGGTGCGCGGAGACGCTTGCCTTCGGCGCGCTGTTCCACGATATCGCCAAGCCCAGGTGCCGTGCCGAACAGAAAGGCAAGGTCACCTTTTATGGCCATACCGAGCTGGGCGCGGAGATGGCGGCCGAAATTCTCGCGCGGCTTCGCCGTTCCCGCTTCGTGCAGGAGCGCGTCGCCTACCTGGTCAAGAACCATCTGAAGCTCACGATGGCGCCGCGGATGCGTCCGGCGACACTCAAGCGGATGCTCGCCGAGGACGGCTTCGACGAGCTGCTCGAACTGGCGCGCCTCGACGCGCTCGCCTCGAGCTCCTACCTCGGCCACTACCATTTCTGCCGCCGCGCGCTCGCGGGGATGGCGCCTGCGGAAATTCGTCCGCCACGGCTTATCGGCGGAAACGATCTGATTCAAATGGGCTTTGCGCCCGGCCCCGTTTTCAAGACTATTCTGCGCGAGGTCGAGGACCTGCAGCTCGACGGCGCACTTGCCAGCCGCGAGCAGGCGCTCGAATACGTGCGCTCACATTACCCTCCGCCGCGTCCGGAGACCGTCGCCTGATTGCTGAAGGCCACAGCAATCACCAGGCGTTTCTCGCGTGTCGTCGCCCTTGACGGCGTGGACTTCGCCGCCAACCCGGGCGAGATTCACGCGCTTCTCGGCGAGAACGGTGCGGGCAAGACCACGCTTATGAACGTGCTCTCGGGAAGGCTTCGCCCCGACGCTGGCGTGGCCACGCTCGACGGTGTCGAGCTTCGCCTGGGCTCGCCGGCGCTGGCGCTCAAGGCCGGAATCGCCGCGGTGCATCAGAGCCCGATGCTGTTCGAGCGCATGACGTGGGAGGAAAATCTCGCGGTTGGCGGAATCGGCGCGGATTCGCGCGCGCGGCTCGACCTCGACCGCGTCGGTGAGAGCGCGCGGGAACTCGCGAAGCGACTCGGCTTCGAGCTTCCCCCGCCGCGCGCCACCGTCGAGGGCCGTTCGATGGGTGAGCGGGTGCGCCTTGAAATCATCCGCGCGCTGAGCCTTGACCCGCGCGTGCTTATCCTCGATGAGCCGACCGGCGTGCTCGCGCCGGGGGAGCTTTTCGCGTTCCTCGAGCTTCTGCGCAGGCTTCGCTCCGAGGGCCGAATCGTCATCCTGATCACCCACAAGCTCGGCGAGGCGCTCGGCGTCGCCGACCGGATCACCGTACTGAGGCGCGGGCGCGTCGTAGCCGTGACCGAGCCCGCCTCGACCAGCGAATCGGAACTCGCGCGCCTGATGATCGGTGAGCTTCCCGAGCGTCCGGATGCGGCGTGCGCACGTCACGAAGCGGCGGGCGAAACGCTGCTTCGGATTTCCGATCTGTCGCTGGAGTATCGGCGAAATCGCGTGCTCGACGGTATCACGATGAGCCTTGCCGCGGGCGAGATCGTGGGAATTGCCGGGGTCGAAGGCAACGGACAGGCGGAACTGGTCGAAGTGCTCGCCGGAGCAAGGCGCGCGACCTCGGGCAGCGTCGCGGCCGGCGCGTCGGACCGCGCCCGGCCTGATTCGGCGGCGGTTGCGGTGCTCCCGCAGAACCGCGATATCGACGGCCTCGTTCTCGACATGTCGCTTTGGGAGAATCTCCTGCTCGCACGTGCGATACGAAGCCGGATGGCGCGGCGGGGATGGCTCGACAGGGACCGTGCGGCGGAGCTTTGCCGCGAGCTTATTCGCGCATTCCGTATCCGTGCCGAAGGACCCGGCGCTCTGGCCGCGTCGCTCTCGGGCGGAAATCGCCAGCGCCTTTCCGTGGCGCGCGCGCTCGCACAGAATCCACGCGTGCTCATCGCGCATGACGTATGCCGCGGACTCGACCTCGCCGCGACCGCCGAGGTGTATCGCACGCTTCTCGATTTCAGAGCCGACGGCGGCGCGGTGCTCCTGGTTTCGAGCGATCTCGACGAACTGCTTGCGCTCTCGGACCGGCTTTTCGTGATGAGCCGGGGCCGAATCCGCGAGACGCGGCCCGGCGAACGCACGGCCGAGGCTCTGGGCCTCCTGATGGCGGGGCGTTGGAACTGAACGCGCAGAACGGAGCGGCGCGCGGGCCGCTTGCGCTTGCAAAGCCGCTTGGGGCGCTTTCGGCCGCCGTCGCGCTTATCGCTATAGTCCTGCTCGCGCTCGGAGCGTCGCCCGCGGGCGTGTTCGTCGCGCTATGGGAGGGCGCGTTCGGAAGCTGGTTCGCGCTCGCCGACACGCTCGTCAAGTCAACGCCGCTGGTCTTCACCGGGCTTGCGATCGCGGTCGCGTTTTCCGGCTCGCTATGGAATATCGGCGCGGACGG
>JAJYMR010000198.1 GCA_021786815.1 Deltaproteobacteria bacterium | reverse complement strand
CCGCGTCTGCGCAAGCGGGGTGCCTTCGAAAGATGATCGAGGACCTTCGATTTCAGCTTCGCCGAACTCGGGATCCTCGATTCGCCGCAGGTGATTCAGGTGTCGCAAGTGGGAATCGCGCGCGAGCTCCCCCGCCCGCGAGACGACATGCGCTGGCACTCCAGCCCCCTGCAACATTGTTTCGGTTCCCTCGGCGTCGCGCGTCCGGGTCCATTGCGATATCGCGCCGTCGATCGCTTCGCGATTGCGCAGCCTGCCGATCAGCGTGTCGTATTTCGCATCGGCCAACGCAGCGCCGATCGCCTCGCGCAATCTACTCCAGTGTGCGTCCGCGCAAGCATCGATCACGATCCAGCGATCCTCGCCCGCGCACGGATAAACGCCCTGGGGACATCGGAGCGGCGATCCCGCGTATCCGCGTCGCTTGGGAATCGTTGCGTTCGCGGCGTACTCGTAATAGGCGGGCATCAGGAACTGGATTCCCGCTTCGGCCTGCGCCACGTCGATGTAGCAGCCTTCTCCCGTGCGCGATTTCCGATGCAGCGCCGCAAGCACGCTTGGGACGATAAATCGCGGCGCCACGCCGTCGGTCCAGGGACCATAGGTACCGCTCGGCGGGCGATCCGGCCATCCGAGCAGACCCGACGCGCCCGACATCGCGGCGCCCATCGTACCGACGCCGGCGGTGCCCGCGGCATACGGCCCCGTCTGCCCGAGGATACTTGTGGACACCATTATGATATCGGGCTTGCGCGCCTTGAGATTCGCGTAATCGAGGCGCAACGATTCGAGCACCCCCGGAGTGAAGCTTTCGAGCACCACGTCGGCCCAATCGACCAGGCGCAGGATCACGTCTCTCCCACGCGGCGCCTTCATATTGATCGCAAGGCCGCGCTTGCCCGCATTCAGGTTGTGATACGAAACGGAGCGCTCCAGACCAGGCTTGCCATCCTTGAACGGGCCGAGCGTGCGCAGCGGATCAACTCGGCTGCGGCTTTCGACCTTCACCACGTCGGCGCCCAAATCGGCGAGATACCGGCCGCTCACCGGACCCACCATCACCCAACTCATATCGAGCACGCGAATTCCTTGCAGAGGACCGGCCATCTATATGACTCCGTGAACGAACAGCGCCTGAAGCTCGATTGGCGAGACATTGGCGTATTCGCGAAGAATCTCGGCCGTGTGTTGCGAAAGGGACGGCGCGGGACGTTTGGTCTCGATCGAGAAATTTGAGAACTGTGCGAAGCGGGCGGGGACGTCAATCCCGCCTCCGTCCGGCGTGATTTGCACCGAGTTCCAAAGCCCGCGCTCGCGATACTGCCGGGACTCGGCAATGTCGCGCATGTCCATCACGGGCGCCGCGAGCAATCCGAGCTTTCGCGCCGCCACGCCGAGCTCTGATTTGGTTTTGCCGCGGCAGAGCGAGGCGACTCCTTCGACCAGCCCCCTGAGTTGATCGGGCGTCGAGGTTTTCTTCGCGAGGTCCTGCGGAAACGTGATCCAGTCAACCTCCGCGATTTCGCGCGCCAGATGGCCCTCCTCGGCCGCCCACTTCGCGAGCCGCTGCGTCATTGGGCCGAATGCCGGACCAAACGCCGGCACCGTGACGAGAACGTATCCGTCGGCGCATTCGAAAATCGCCGGAACACGCACCCCGGCGATTGTGGTCTCGCAACGCTTCGGCTCGTGATTTCCCGAACCGATAACGGTGGGGAGACCCAGCGCGCTGACCATCGCGGCGATTCGCGCCGATACTTCCGTGCGCTGACCCGCGGCGCCGCGATCGCGCGCGACAATTCCCGCGAGCACCGCTATAGCGGCTTCGGAGCCGGCTTCCATTATCGATTGCGGCACCGAATGGAAGAGGGGCGGGCGATCCGAGTCTCCCGTCATCGACGGCGCTCCGCTCGACGCCATCACCAGCGGATCGGTCGCGAGATAATCGCTCTTCGGACCGAAGCGCGCGAACGCGCTGATCGTGCAACGCACGACTGTTCCGGGAATATCGATTTTCTCGAAGGGGGTGCGATCGCCGGGCGCGGCCGTTTCGATAATCGCGTCGAAATTGCGCGCGAGTGACGCCCCCAGCGCGCGACCATCGGCGCTGTTCAGGTCGAGCGTGATCGCGCGCTTGTTGCGATTCATAGCGTGCCACGTGAGGCTGCGTTCGATTCCCGGAATGCCGTTCAGAAAGGGTTCCATCCGGCGTGCGGCAGCGCCGCCGGGGGGCTCGACCACGACCACGTCGGCGCCGAGATCGGCGAGGGTTCGCCCGGCCATCATCGTCTCCGGCGCTGAGATTTCCAGCACGCGAACATCCTGCAGCATTAGGATATGCCCCCAACCGGTTTCATCGCGCATTCGAGATTCCTGATCATGTCCCTGATGACCGTATCCAGCTTGAACGAATCGGGATTGAGCTGGCGTTGGATCACAAGTCCCCGCAACGTGGCGACTATCAACGCGGCTTGTGCGTGCGGATCGACGCCGGCCCGAATCTCGCCCGCGCGAATCCCTTCTGCAATCTGACCCTCGATCCGGCGGCGAAAGTTCTCATCCGCTTTGGCAAGGTCCGGCCTGATTTCCGGGACCGGCCCAAGCGCCTCACCGATCAGCGCGTACATCGCGAGCCGTTCCTTTTCTGCCGCAGCGCGAAGGTAGCTCTCGCACACGAGCTTCAGCGCTTTGAATCCTTTTGTTCCTTCCAGCGCCGGCTCAATCGATTTCGCGAAGTCAGCCTGCAGCTTGTGAACCAGTGCGCGCACCAAAGCGTCCTTTGAGCCAAATCGGTGGCTGACCAGTCCGTGGGTGTAGCCGGAACGCTCGCCGATTTCACTGAGCGTGGTGCGGCTGCTCCCCTGGCGCGCAATCAATGCAACCGCTGCATCCAGCATCCGCTCATGCGACAACCGGCGCCGTTCCTGCTGCGTGCGCCGCCTCGGGCGTTGGGCAGTGCGTCGAGAATCCATATCGCAGGAACCACTAGCACATTTATTGACTTGCTGGCAAGAAAGTTTATATGCTGGGCGAAATCAATGAGGAGGACGCTGATGTCCGAGACCTCGTCGTCACCGACCGAACTGTTTTCCTCCGCGGCACAGCCGGCGCTGAATGGCCGCCGATGCCGCGCGTGTGGTTACGTTTTCTTCCCGCCGCAGTCCTATGGGTGCGAAGACTGCGGGGCACCGGCTGACCAGCTTGAATCGAAATCGCTGCGCGGCGCAGGCACGCTCGCGTCGTTTGCGACTGTACATCTGCACCAGGGCAAGGATATCGAAGCGCCATTTACCGTTGGTCTCATCGTCCTTGACGATGGGCCGGCGGTCCGCGCAATCCTGACGCAGCGCACTGATGAAGGCCTGAAGATCGGCGATCGGATGCACGCGGTGATCGTCGACACGAATTCGGAAGCCGGGCGTGCACAGGAACTGCGATTCAGCAAAGAGGAGGCCGCGCGATGAAGAAGACGCTGCGCCAGATGCGCCCGGTGTACGTGGCCGGAATCGGACTGCATCGTTACCAGCGCATGAGCGATACGCCATATGTCACGCTGGGGCTGACCGCGATTCGCGAGGCGCTCGCCGACGCCGGGATCGAATGGCGCGCCGTCGAATCGGCGTACACCGGCACGGCGCTGATCGGGATGGCGGCGAGCCGTCCGATGCTGCGTCATCTGGGCGCCACTGGAATCGCGATGGCGCAGGTGGAGAACGCGTCGGCCTCGGGATCGACCGCGGTGCGCCAGGCGTGCCTCGATGTGGCGAGCGGACTCACCGACGTCTCGCTCGCCGTCGGAGTGGACAAGCCGGGTCCGGTTGCGATGGCTCCCGCGAAAACCAATATCCACGATTTGGTCGGCCGCCGCGTCGTCCCGTTCACTCATTTCGCGCTGCTCGCGAACGAATACATGAATCGATACGGGGCCACCGCGGAGCAAGTCGCGATGGTCGCCGTGAAGAACAATCGCAACGGCGCGAACAACCCGTACGCGCAACGTCAGAAAGCGGTCACGCTGGAAGAGGTGCTTGCGGGTCCGCCGATTTCCGGATCGCTGACGCGGCTGCAATGCTGCCCCATAGGTGAAGGGGCAGCGGCGGTTATCGTCGTCTCGGACGACGCGATCGAGAAGCTAGGGTTAAATCGCTCGCGCGCGATTCGGGTAACTGCGTCGGTATCGCGCAGCGAGCGCGTCTATCGCGGCGCAAAGAACTTCGACGCTGAACTGACGCGCGAGACCGTCGCGCAGGCTTACGAAGAGGCGCAAATCTCGCCGCAGGACGTCGACGTTATCGAGTTACACGACGCGTTCACAATTGAGGAGTTGCTCTACGTCGAAGCGATGGGGCTATGCGGCGAGGGCGAGGGAGCGCGCATGATCACGAGCGGCGCGGGCGATATCGGGGGCAAATGCGCGATCAGCGCGTCGGGTGGACTGCTTGCGATGGGCCATCCGATTGGCCCCACCGGCGCGGGACAGGTCGCCGAGATTACGCGCCAGTTGCGCGGCGAGGCGGGCGCGCGGCAGCATCCCAACGCGCGTATCGGGCTCGCGCATATGGTAGGCGTCGGCGCGGTCTGCGTCGTTCACGTATTGCAAAGGGATTCCTGAGTGATGGTCTCTCGTCGTATTCCCGAGAAGATTGCCAGGCGCCTTAAGCTCCCGTTGATTGCCGCCCCGATGCTCTCGGTTTCCGGGCCGGATCTCG
>JAJYMR010000267.1 GCA_021786815.1 Deltaproteobacteria bacterium | reverse complement strand
TGCCATGGCCACATCGTTCATCGCCAGCGCTCCCGCCGCGGTCATCGCCGCCAAAGCGGCTTTCATTCCAGCCTTCATCGGGTCCGCAACCTCATTACGGTTCAACTGATTCGCACGCCTGCGGCGTGATCCGAAAACTTCGCGGCGGTAGTTACGCGCGGCTCCTCACGGTGTTATCACGCGTGAGCCGTGCCTGGAATGTTATGCGCATTCCCGGGCAAACAATTCCAGTCGGTCGCGCGTGAAAGATTTGGCGAAGTCCTCAATGCGGTGGCGGCGTGTTCGCCAGCATCGAGGCCGCGGCGAGCACAGCCAGAAGCAGGATACATTCGACGCCGACGGTGCGTACCAGGGAGCGGCGCGTCGGCAATTCATCGCGCGCTGGAACCAGCCGGTAATGGTTGTAACATCCGATGACGAGAGCCACGCCAAACAGCGCAACCTTGACGAGCAGCGTCCGCGCGTAAGCCGAATCCGCGAGTCCGCCGACGTTTCTCCCCAGAACCTGGTAGGCCACGCCGAGGCCCGACACGGCCAGCGCGAGCACCAGCCATCCCACAAGCAGCGAAACGCGGCGCGCCGCGTCGCCGACCCAGGGAGCGTCGGGTTCGACGCGCATCACGAACAGAAGCCCGGCAATCGCGCCGAACCACAGGCCTGCCGCGGTCATGTGAACGAAATAGAGCGCAACGGTCGCGTAGCCCTCGTCTATCGCGTGACTTGCGAAGGCTCCGAGCAGCAGAATTGCCTCGAGCAGCACGATGAGCCGCGCCGCGGCGCGCCGCGGTGAGGAGCGGAGCAGGGTCGCGGCCACGATTGCCGCGGCGCCCGCAAGCCGCCACGCCCACAGAAAGCCCGCATGGGTCGAGGTTATCGCTTCGGGCAGAAACCGCAACGCATGACCCATCGGCACGCTCGCCATCTGCGCCACTTCGGCGAGCATCGCAAGCGGTGTGGCCGCGAGCAGGCCCAGCGCAAGTCCGAGCCAGAGCGGGCGAAATCCCGAGAGCGCCCGCTCGCACGCGACCGTGTCACGCGGCGCGGCCGTCAGCACGAAGGCCGCCGTGCCGAGCAGCAGTTCCTCGCAAACGATGAGTGGCCATTCGGCCGCAGCCAACCCGTAGAGCGGGGTCATCAGGGATCCGCCACGACCCTGAAAGTGTACGAGCCGTGTGTACGATGGCCGTCCTCGGCGACCACCTGCCACTTGACCGCGTATTGTCCGGCGACCAGGCGGCGGACCTTGACGCTGAGCGTACGATGGTCGGGCGCGACGCGGGGACGGCTCACGTTCTGGCTGTGGCCGTGCGCGTCGAGCACTTCCAGCTTCGCAAACGCGTCCTCGATCGCGGCGTTGTATCTAATCGTCACTTCAGTCGGCGATGACTTTACGGTCGAACCCGCCGGCGGGGTTTCCGCAGACGGATAGGCATGCGCCATCGCCGCCCGGGGCATGCAGAGGAGCACGCCTGCCAGAAGGGCCGGCACGAGAAAACTCAGTCGAGGGATTGAGGTCTTCATAAGGGCGTCCAATTGGTGGCCGGAATCACGTCATCGAGGAATATGTCGAGAAGCCCGAGAACCGCCGCGTGAGTCGCGGGCACGGTCGCGTTGTTGAGTGGAAACTGCGTCGCGACGCTGAGCTCTATATAGCTGCCCATGTAGGCCACGCCGGGCGTTACACGGATGTCAGGAAAAGTCTGTCCCGCCGGACCCGCGATAAGCTGGTCGTAGTTGAATTCCGCGAAGGGGTAGAGATTTCTAAGCGGCCATCGAAGGCCGATGTCCTCCACGTTGTTGCTCAGGTACGGGAGCGAGTATTCGACCACCTCGTCGGCGAACATCTCGTGGTTGGCGTGGCCGCCGAGCGCCGGTAAGTAGCCGAAATCGCCCTGGAAGCCGAACGGACGCAGATACTTGAGGATTTTCCAGTTGGGCAGGTCGCCCATTCCCTTGGCCCACAGCAGCATCGGGCCGAGACTCGTATGCTGTTCCTCCTCGACACTCGGATTACCGGCGGGTAAATCGAGCAGCGCGGCGATCGATAACCTGAATTCATGCTCCGGGACGGTCAGAAAGGCCCATTTCGGAAGCACTTCGAGATTTCCGAAACCGCTTTGCGCCGCGCCCTGGTTTGGCGAGATGTCCATCCATTCGGTGGCCAACGTTAGACTGACGTTCTTGCTGAGTTTTTTCTCAATCGACGAGCCCAGGGTGAACTGCCTGCCTTGCGCCGTCCGGTACCACATGGGTTGCAGGATGTCGAATTCGTTCTTGGGATTGGCGTCCTCGGTGATTATCGGCTCAAGAAACATGTAATCGCCAACGATGCCGTGTGCATGCGCCGTCGCGCACGGCATCAAGATTGGCAAAGTTGCTATCACAATCAGTGCCAAGCCTCTTCGCATAACCTCGTCCCGGCGTACCGCCCCGGCCGCGCCTTTTTGGCGCCGCCGCAGGGCGTTTCGCCCCTAACAGTCGCGTAGCTCGAACAAATGGAAAGTCGGGCTGTTCAGGCAAAAATTCGCGGCGGGGGCGTCTCGGGCGTCTCGGGCGGACGCGAGCTCAGCGTCGACGGCGTCTCACGCATTGCGCCTGCATCATGCCGCGGCGCTTGCACGAAAGTGCCGGTTCGAGGCAGCGGAACATACGAAACGGTCAAAAAACGGTCGGCGGACGTGAGAGGATGGCAGACGTTGAGGGTCAGCGTCGGATGCGCGCCGGGTTCCACGATTACGCCGCAGCACAGCGGAAAGCTTCCGACCAAAACGATGAAGCACAGCGCAATAGCCGTGAGTGGAAACTCGCGAGCTTTCGTCAGAACAGCCATCGGCCTTTCTTGAGCGCGCTGACCTTCACGTCCACCGTATTGCCGTGCTCGACCGCCGGCAATTTTACCGGAACGCACGACGCCTTACCCTTGAGCATGTGGTTGATCGGGTAACGATTGCCGCACATCCGGCACACCAGCTGCCCGTTATGCGCGGAGTAACCCTCGTGATGCTTATAGCATTGGCGGCAGGCGTCGAAAGAGGCGTAAACCTTGCCCTGGGAGTTGCGGGCGAGAAGAAAACGCAGCTGCTTGCCTGCGCTGTCGTCGTAGCAGAAGAGCTTCGCGGTTCCCGGCGCAAGGTTGCGGATGTCGAGCGCGAGCGTGCCGGTACCGTGCAACGGGATGCACGGAGGTCCGGACGCTCGGGAAGCGAGCATGAACAGGGCGGCGACGACTCCCACGCCTGCGAGCCCTGCCAATCTCCTTTTTCGACTCCGCTTCATCGCGTGAATTACAACACGCACCGGAAGAACGTGGCAAGGGTGCGAGGCCGGCGCGCCGGGACATCGCCGCCGCCCGGCGCTCCTAGCGGCCTTCGAACTTCGGCGCGCGCTTTTCGAGGAACGCTCGCAGTCCTTCCTGGAAATCGCCCGAGCGGAACAGCAGGATGAGCTGCATCAGCACATGATGGGTGTGCGACTCGAAGTCCTCACCCAGCCCGTGACGGTAAAGCCGCTTTATCGCACGGACCGCGAGCGGCGCGTTCTCCGCGATTTTTTCGGCCCATCGCTCGGCCTCGGCCATCAACTGCTCGTGCGGCACGACCTTGTTGACCAGTCCGAGTTCCAACGCGCGCTCGGGCAGGATGTCGTCAGCGATGAGGCCGATCTCGCAAGCACGCGCCCATCCCACCAGCCTCGGCAGGAACCATGTGCCGCCGCTTTCCGGAACGATCCCGCGCCTGGCAAAGGCGGGAACCAGCTTCGCCCGCTCGCTCATCAGCCTGATGTCGCATCCGAGCGCAAGGTCGAAGCCGTAACCGGCCGCCGGTCCGTTGAGCGCGCAGATGACCGGAACGTCTATCCGATGCAGGGTGACGGTCGGGATTTCCCGGGTGCTCAGATGGGCCGCGCCGCCCGCACCCGAAAGCACGCCGGAGCCGCCGATTCCGCGTCCCGCGGCCGCGTCCTTCAGATCCAGTCCGCTGCAGAAACCGCGCCCCTCGCCGGTGAGAATTATCGCCCGCACTTTCGGATCGTCGTCGAGTTCGGCGAGCCGCTCGCCAAGCGCCGTAAGCATCTCGACGCTTATCGCGTTCATCCTGTCGGGGCGGTTCAGCTTGAGTATCGCGATATGTTCCTTGCGTTCGCAGACGAGGTCGCTCATTGCGCCCAGTTCCTTTTCCTCGAGTAACGATTTCCGCTGGCGCCCGGGTGCGAGGATCACTCGTCGCCTTTTGCGCTTGTGGGGTCGGCCAGGTCGCTCGTGACGTCGAGATAGACGGCGCCCGGAATATGCTCCTTCAGGTATGCCTCGCGACCTTCGCGCGGCATCGGCCATCGCGCATCGACGATTCTCACTGGAGCATCTCCGCGGTTGGCATCGAGCCACGATGTTTCAGCCAGTATATGCGGGTTCGCGTATCCGCTCATCGCGTGCAACTCCGTTAAACGGGAAATGCTGTGCCGTCTTTTACCCGCTGCCGGTGTCCGCCGCAAACAGAGCGCGGCGAAACGGCATGCCTCGGCCGGAACCAGCCGCTCGGGTTTGACCCGACATGAAGATGTATTTAGTGTGCAGCTTACATCCGGAGGTCGTACGCGAAGTTTATGGCAAGCGAAGATCCGAACAACATCGGCGAAGCGTTCGGCGAGGACCATCGCCGGCTCGAAGAACTCCGCGAGCGTGCCGGGAGCGCGCTCGCCGCCGGCAGGCCGCAAGAGGCGGGCGATGCCTTCGCCGAGTTTGACCGCGGACAGATCG
>JAJYMR010000299.1 GCA_021786815.1 Deltaproteobacteria bacterium | reverse complement strand
GGTTCGCTCGTCGAAGTGAACCTCTACGAATCCGAAATTACCCGGCTTTGCGACGTGAGCCTGCGCGGCACCTCGGCTGCGATTCTGCCGCGCCTGGTCGAAGCGATATCCGCGCGCCGCCGCACCGCGCTGTCGTAACCGCCTACTTCGCGAGATTCGCTTCGAATTGTTCCTGATACGTCTTTAGAACCGACTCGGTTTCGGCGTCGGCCGGGTAAAAGACCTCGACGTGCAATTCCTGGAGCGTGACGTCGTGCGGCGTCGCAACAGTGGTTACGGTGCTGAACATCCGCGCTATCTTTCCGCCTAGATCCAATTCCATCGGGAGGATCAGATCGTGCGGTGCTTCCAGGTCGGGCTCGCGCCATCGCGCCGGAACGCCGGGGTAGCTCAGTATCTCCGCGATCAACTTTTTAAGCGCGTCGTCGCGCGCCCATGCGAGCCGCCGATACGCTTCATTCAGCAGCGATTTCGCGATCTGCTCCCAGTTGACGATAATCCGGCGCACGCCGCCCGGATCGAACAGCAGACGCATCACGTTCAGCCGCGGAGGCGTCGATACGCGAAGCGGCGACAGCCCCGCCGGCGCGCTGCCCAATGTGATCGTCAGGAATCTGACGAACGCCTCGTTCGCCATCACGATATTCCAATGGCGGTCGTGGGCGATTGCGCTGCGCGGCTCGTTGGACTTGAGAATCACCTCGATCGCGGTCCGCACCTGGCTCATCCGCGGGTCGTCCAGATTCGTTTCGCCGTAAACCGGCGCGTAACCGGCGGCTAGCAGCAGCAGGTTTCGCTCGCGCAACGGCACGTCCAGGACGTTCGACAGCGTCAGCAGCATCTCCCTGCTCGGCTGAGCGCGGCCGCTTTCGATAAAGCTGATATGGCGGGCGGAAACGTCCGCTTCCAGCGCCAGGTCGAGCTGGCTCAGATGGCGCGCTTGACGCCATCGGCGGAGCAACGGCCCGACACCGTTTGGTTCCACTGCGGTTCCGTTGCGCTGACTATCCATTGGACGATGACCACTCCGTGAGAAGTTTTGCCGTGACTGAATCGCCGTCCGGGTGCCCGGCGGCCGAGCGTCGCGCGTTAGCCAATCATGTAGCGTCGCGCCGCGATAGAGCCAAGGCCCCGCGTGCGAATGCTTACGGCGCGCGGGGCCGGCAGACGCCTCTATTTTCCTTTGACGTAGCCCATCGCCTCGACGATGAGACCGTCGCGCACGCGCATCAGGTTCACGCCACGCATCGAATCCGCCTCGCTCTCGCCGAAGCAGTAACGCCATCGGATTACAGCGCGATCGCCCGCGACGAATAGGTCCTCGAACTCGAAATAGGTGCCCGGCGCCGTCGCGAGATGCCTCCAGTTGGCCACGCATGCGTCGCGTCCGACGAGCCGGCCGCCATTTGGCGCGGGAGTCGTGTTTTCGATTACGCAGTCCTCGGCGATCAGCGCCGGCAACTCCGATGGATCGTGGCGCTGAAACACGTCGTTGAATCGGCGTATCACTTCGGCGGTGTCCGCGGTGATTTGTTCGATATTGCCGCTGTTCATTAAAGTTGCTCCCGGTCTTGCGATGGGTCAGGCAGCCATCGCGCAAGGGTGACTGCCCGCCCATGATTGTGTTCAGCCGCTCAAGGCGCGTCGTGGCCGTGCAGGCTTCACTCCTTCGGCAGTGGAGAGAAGTGCGCGCTCACGATCTTCCAGTTGGCGCCGCGTCTCACATACACAAGCGTGGTGCGTCCGCACTGGACCGTGGCGGGACCGCCTCCCTTGGGAACCGTGGCGATCCGGTCGTAAGCGTTCACCACCGCGGCTGCGTCGCCGAATACTCGATACGACGGCTGATGGACGTCGAAGGTCGTCGATTCCGCCCGGCCCATCGCGCTCTGGAGATAGGCGAGAAAGCTGTCCCTGCCGTCGAACCGACAGGCGACGTGGTCGAAGACTTCCAGGTCCTCGTCGAGCGCGTTTGCAAAGGGGATGAAGTCGCCCTTGGCCGCCGCCGAAAAGATGTGTTCCATCGTCGTTCGGACTTCCTGCTCTGCCGACATGGTCGATTCCTCCTGCCTGCGTTGCGTTTTCTGACTTCTGAAGCGGCGCGTCGGGTCGATTCGTGCGATTCGTTCCGCTTCATGCGCGAATCTCACACGCGCATCGCCGGCCGGCAATTACCTCGCAGGTAACGCTCCGGGGTCAGGCTTATCCTTGAAACTGCGGGAGTTTGCCGCCGCCGCTCACCGTGAAAATTCCCGCTGAATCAGTCTCAATCGAGGCCGTGGGATTTCCGTCGAGTGTCGCGTATCGATGCGAGCGCCGGGGAAGCGGCGTTATCCTTATGGTTACGCGCCCGGCGAAGACACCAGCTGAATCGCCAGGAACTGCGGACTGCGTCGCAAGTGTTAGTATAAATTAATAGTAAAAACCGTTTGCATCATGGCGGAGCCGGTTCTATAGCGAGCGGTAGATCGAGATTGAAAAGGGGACGGGAATCCCGAGCCATTGGGAGGCCGAATCATGAGGCACGCCCCGACCGCCGCAGTCGCGATCACGGCACTTCTGGCCCTTGTCACCCTCTTCTCGTTATCGGCAACGGCAAAGGAACCATCGCATTGGTCGCCACAAACGGGTATGGCCGCATGCTATAGCCGCCGTCTAATCGGACATCGAACCACGAGCGGGCAACCCTACGATCCCAACGCGTTGACCGCCGCTCACGGCACTATACCCTTGGGCACGCACGTCAAAGTGACCAACCTCCAAAACGGTAAGTCGGTCGTCGTGGTGATTAACGATCGAATGGCAGCCGGGAAGAAGATTATCATGGACGTTTCCCAACGGGCCTGCAAAGAACTGGAGTTCGGCCCGGGTGGGAAAGCCAAGGTAAAACTGGAGGCTGAGTAGCGCCATCGCACCATCGCGCTGGCGCTACTTTTCTGAAGCTTCCCCGACCGCACCGTCAGCGGACGAACGATCACTCTGACGTCAGACGCTGACGTCGTTCGATTTCGGCGGTTTTGGCGTCTTCGGAGAAGTCGGTGCGGCTGGTGCAGATGGCGCGGGTCGCGGAGTTGGAGCGAGAGCCGGACCGACGCGCTTCAGCAGCACCATCCGGCCGCGCCCGTCGAGGTCGGTTGGATTGCTCCTGAGCATGACCCTGTACCGCGCGCGTTTGCCGTCACGCATCCCGTCGTAGTAATCGGCCCAGGTGATCAGGTACTCGCGCGTCATCGCGTCCTTGCGCTTGACAATCGGGATCGTGAGCCCGGTGTAGAACGCGATGTCGTAGTCCATCTCTCCGAGATACGCGACCGGATGATGGTCCACGATACGCACGACGCCCGCCGAGAAACTCTTGAGTGAAAGCGTGTCCGCTATCGCGGGCACCACGACCAGGTTCGCCGCAAGCGAGATCAGCGCCATCCCGCCCGCGACAGCGAGCGCAAGTCGCTCGGCCCCGATCGTGCGCGCGCGATAAAGGAACGCGCCGACAGCGAACAGCGCAGGCGGAATCAAAAGCGACACCGTGAGATGCGCGCGTGCGAGGGCCGCAAGCGTATCCGCGAACGGCGCGTATGTGATCCCGAAAGAGCGCAAGACCGCGAGCATCGCGCCCGGCCATAGCCAGAGCATCACGAGCCCGAGCGCCACGATTGACGCGACAGCCGCGAGGAATGCTCCGCCAATCCGCGCGAGGATTCGAACCACGCGTTCGGAGGCGGCGGGGTTTCGAATCGCGTCGGCGATATAAAGCCCCGCTATCGTGGCGAGCGCCGGATAGAGTGCGAGCAGGTAAACGCCGCGCTTGCTCTCCGCGAAGCTGTAGAAAAGAAGCACGACAGCGAACCAGACAATCAGGTAGACAAGGCGCGGCTCGACTTGGCGCGGAGCGCGCCACGCGCGCGCGAGGACGATCGCCAGCACCGGCGTCCACGGCAGAAATCCCCCCATCAGCGCCAGTTCCAGGTAGTAGAACGGATGGACGTGGCCCTCGTGAAAATGGCGTGCGCCGAAATAGCGGATGAAATTTTCCGCGAAAATCTGCTTGTCCACGAACGCCATACCGCCGACGAGCGACGCCGCCACGTACCACCAGCCCGCCAGTATCAGCACCACCAGCGTGCCGCGCGCCAGCCGAAGTTCCTTCAGCAGGCCCCATCGCCGTTCGAGCACGAGCCAAGCAAGCCCGACCGCGCCCGGCAGCACCAGCCCGACCGGCCCCTTGGCGAGCACCGCGAGCGCTACCGCGACATAAAGCAGCATCCGGCGCGTCGTCATCCCCTCGCCGATCGCGAGGAACTCGAAGAATGCGACCTCCATGAAGAACGTGAGCGTCGTGTCCACGCGCGCGCCCGTTCCGGCCTGCACGTACTGGAAAGTCGTGCCCAGGATGAGCGCCGAGACGAGCGCCGCGAGCGGGTCGAACAGTTGGCGCACGTAAAAGTAGCAGACGAGCATCCCCGCGATCGCCAGAATCGCCGACGGCAGGCGCACGCTCGCATCGCTCACGCCGCCCATCGCAAGCGACGCCAGCGCCCCAAGCCAGTGCATCAAAAGCGGTTTCGACGGTACCTCCAGCCCCGCGCGCATCGGCAGAATAACGCCGCCGCCGTTATAGATGTCGAGAATCGTCACCGCTTCGCGCGGCTCGCCCTTGGTGTAAAGCGGATAGCCGCCCATATTGACGATGAAAATCAGCGCGCCGAGAACCACGAGCAAGGGTATCGCGAAACGCGGCTCGCAGAGCGCCGCGAACCA
>JAJYMR010000266.1 GCA_021786815.1 Deltaproteobacteria bacterium | reverse complement strand
TTCATATCGAATCTTTCGCAGGCATTCGATGAACTCATCAACGGTCGAAGCGCGCGCGAGCGCCAGAATTGTTTCGATATACGTCACACAGTCGAATCCGTCGAAGGAAGCCGTGAACACCTCGGGGATGTCGGCCGAGCCGATCAACGGATTTGGTTTGTACGGACTTCCGAGGAACTGGCGGGAGAGAAATTCAATTCGGCTGCCGACGGAACGGTCGCCCTTTATTTTCAACAGCAGCCGCTTCACGCGTCTCCGGCTCAGTCCTCGTGGTTGTGCGTGCTTCATCAGAATGGCCGGGAGGTATTACTCGACGCGTGGCGGCTCGAGCCGCAGGGCGAATCCGTTGGCGTCGTGAAAATCGGGCTTCCCGGTCGGATGACGAAGCGCCCAGTACGAGAATCCGTCGCCCGTTTCGATGACCGCCGAGAGGCCAAGGCGGAGCGGAGCACGTGCGTGGAGGGCCGATAGGAGATCGAGCCTGACAAGGGCGTCCATCTCGAGCCGACCCTCCGTCGAGCGCATCGCAATATGTGGGCGTATCGTCTCGTTCGAGACAGGACGGCCGTTGCGATAACCGCTGAAAGCGTAGACTGCCCACTCTCCCGATGGGGCGAAGTTGAACTCGTGGTACACCGGTTGGCCTTCCACCGCGATGAACGCCTCGAAGCAGGTGTGGCGCCAAAGCTCGAGGCGCGGCGCGCCCGGCGAAGGCAAGCGGATTCGGGACATATCCCCGTCGAGGCAGTAGGTCATCTGGAGTTCAGCACTTGCCGAACGGCGCACGAGCACCTGAATGGCGCGCACCGCGTCTGAGCGCGTCGACGGATGGCACCTGAGAGCTACCCGGTGTTCGACGGTCATAACCGACTCGGCGGCCACTGCGGGATGCTCTCCAACCGGAACCTGGAAACAAGCGTCTTCATGTGCGGACCGCCTGGCTTGAAACGACGCCGGGCCGGACAGTTCGGTTCTGCGTTACGGTTCCCCGTTATGGATCTCGCGTCGACAGAGCCGCCGCAGATTCAACTTGCCAATCTGCGCCGTTCGTCCGCCGACGTCAAATTTTCTCGCCTAACTATAACCACATTCCGGTATCCTGCCTGCAATGTCCTGTCCGAGTGGCACAGGACGACCGACAGACGACAGAACCTCTGCCCATCATGCCACCTTTTGGTAGACAGGTCCTTTCCGCGCACGGGTACCCGGCAGTTTATTGTCGAACTCTTCCCAAGAGCATCACCATGTTCCGGGCTTCCAGCGCCGGCTCTTCAACCTTCCGCCGCTAGCGGGTTTGTCTTCGAACTGCGGGGCGGTTTCTTTTGGCCGCGCGATGCGCCCGGACTGCCAGCCGAACTCCATCGGATTTGCGCGGAGCCAGTTGAACGCGAACGAGGCCGCATCCCACTGGTCGTCGTGGTCGTAGAGCTTCTCGTCGGGACCTGCCCGCTCGCACTCCTCGATGAAGTCTTTGTTCCACGGCGCACGCACGAGCTTCGCGTTGCGCGCCTTGGTGGCCGCCGACATCGGCTTCGCCCGCACGTACTTCGAGCCGGTCTGCGCCTCGATGTACACGGTAAAGCCGCGCAGGACGTTCATCTGCAGATGCTGCGCGTAGGGAATGCCATCAACATCGCCAGGAGCGTAACAATCCCAGGCAGGTTGCGGTGCCGCCCGCATGGATCCGCGTGCGGCGGTCGCCATAAGAACGCTGGAGAGCGGAGTCCAGCCGAGGGATCACGATGAAAGAGCTTCCGCTATCTCACGTGTACGAATTGATCGAACCGGGTCCCGTGGTGCTGTTGACCACCGCCCGAAACGGCCGCCCCAACGTCATGACCATGTCCTGGCACATGATGGTCGAGTTCGAACCGCCTCTAATCGCCTGCGTCGTCAGCGACGCCGATTTCAGCTTTGCCGCCTTGCGAGCGACAAGGGAATGCGTGATCGCCGTTCCGGCGGTGGAACTGGCCGCCAAAGTGGTCAAAGTCGGCAACTCATCGGGCCGCGACATCGATAAGTTCGAGGCCTTCGGCCTGACGCCGTTGCCCGCCGAGCGCGTAACGCCGCCTCTGGTGGGTGAATGTTTCGCCAATCTCGAATGCAGGGTCGCCGACTCGCGATTCGTGAACAGGTACGACCTCTTCATTCTTGAAGTGCTGAAGGCCTGGGTCGATCCAGCGCAAAAGAAGCCGAGGACCATTCACCATCACGGATTCGGCAGGTTCGTGGTCGATGGCGAGACGATCAGGTTGAAATCGAAGATGCGCTGATCGCGCTGCCGACCCTGACCATCGAGCGCAACGCCGTCCATGCCTCTCAACCGGAGCTTCCGGTGATCGCGCGGCCGGCCGCGACCCACTGAACTGAATCTCCGGGGAACTGCTCGTCGCGCGGTGAAGCTTTTGAATCGGGAATTTGTAAGAGACGCCACCTGGTCGCCTCGACGCGTGTCAGTCCCGGGATTTCACGGTCAGCACCGGGCAGGATGCGGTGCGGACGACTGTTTCGGCCACGCTGCCGACGAACAAATGAGGCAGGCCGGAGCGTCCGTGCGTGCCCATGACGATCAGATCGGCGCGATGCTCCTCCGCAATCTTCACGATCTGCTCGTGCGCGAGACCGCTGTTCAGCCGGGTTCGCACGCGCACGCCCGTAGCGCGCAGGCGTTCCGCAGCCTGTTCGATTCCCTTTTGCGCAAAGCGGTGCTGCTCAGTGCGAACCGCGTCTATCAAGTCCGGGCTCAGGGCAGCCTGGGTAATCGGCTCTTCGACATGCAGCAGAATGATCTCGGCGCCGTATTGCTTCGCCAGTTCCGCTGCGTACTCCAACGCCCGGATCGAACAGTCAGAGAAATCGGTCGGGGCGAGAATCCTTCGTAACCTGGCCATCGAAGCCTCACGGAATCACATCGCTAAAGGCGTGCCATCGGACGCGACCGCGCGGCCGGTCCGTATTGCGCCAGCGAGCGCACCAACGAAGACGAGAGGGAGGCGCAAATGTATCCAGCGGAAGCATATCGCCGCTATCGAGCTTGGCACAGCGGGTGCTCTCCATCGGTTAAGAATGGCCAAACGGGAAATCGCCGATGCGGCAGAATCGAACGCCCCTGCCAGCCACGGTAGCGATTGTGCCGGCGCGGCGGGCGCTGATTCCCGGGCCGCGCCGACGGCTCGTCGCGACAACTTTCGTCCATCGCCGGACGGCTTGACGAGCGATGAGGCCGCCCGGCGGCTGGCGCAATTCGGAGCCAATGAACCGGCGCCAAGCCGTCGGATCGGCCCACTGCTCGCGTTTCTGCGCTTCTGCTCGAATCCGCTGGTAATCATATTGCTGGTCGCGAGCGCAATTTCCGCGCTGCTTGGCCAGATGGTCAACGCGGCGCTGGTGGCCGCGATGGTGGTGTTGAGCGTGGTGCTCAACTTCCTGCAGGCCTACCGCTCGGAGCGTTCCGTGCAGCGCCTGCGCGAGCAGGTCGCGCCGACCGCAACGGTGCTGCGCGACGGGATCTGGCGGGAGATCCCGCGGCGCGCCCTGGTGCCCGGCGACATTATCCGGCTTTCGGCCGGCGACCTGGTGCCCGCCGATGCGACACTGCTCGAGAGCCGCGACCTGCACGTGCAGGAAGCTGCGCTGACGGGGGAATCCGTGCCAGTCGAGAAGTTCGCATCCAGGCCCGCGGCCACAGCGGCACCGGGCGAAACCTCCGATACCATCCTTCTCGGCTCCTCTGTGATAAGCGGCACCGGGCAAGCGCTGGTGTTTGCAACCGGAAAAAACACCGCCTTCGGTGAGATCGCCGCCCGGCTGTCGACGCGTCCGCCCGACACCGAGTTCGACCGCGGCGTGCGCCAGTTCGGCATCCTGATCATGAAGACCGTCGTCTTCCTGGTTTTGTTCATACTGCTGGTCAGCGTCGCGATGCATCGAAACGCGCTCGAATCACTACTGTTCGCGGTGGCGCTTGCCGTGGGGCTCACGCCGGAGTTCCTGCCGATGATAACGACGGTCACGCTCTCAACGGGCGCGATCCGGATGGCGCGCAAGCGCGTCGTGGTAAAGCATCTGGCGGCCATTCAGAACTTCGGCAGTATTGACGTGCTGTGCAGCGACAAGACCGGCACGCTTACCGCCAGCCAGATGACACTGGAGGGATCGCTCGACCCGTTCGGAGCGCCGGCCGAGCGGCCGCTCTTTCTGGCCTGGCTCAATAGCCACTTCGAAACCGGCATCAGGAGCCCCCTGGATGCGGCTATCACGCGCGACTCCGGGTTCGACGCCGGAGCCTTCCGCAAGCTCGACGAGATCCCTTTCGACTTCGAGCGCCGGCGGCTCTCGATCGCGGTCGAAGACGAGCGCGGATGCCTTCTCGTCACCAAGGGGGCGCCTGAGGCGGTGATCGCCGCATGCACCGCCTTTGAAACCGATCGCCGGTACGCTCTCGGCGACGAGCAACGGCGCCGATGCGCCGAGACCTTCGAGGCGCTCAGCCGGCGCGGGTTTCGCGTGCTCGCGGTCGCGTACCGCGATCTTGGCTCGACGCGCACGGTCACGGTCGAGGATGAGCGCGAGCTGGTGCTGGTGGGATTTTTGACTTTCATCGATCCGCCTTCAGAGGGAGTCGGCGAGACGATCGCGGGGCTCAAGCGCGACGGGGTCGAAATCAAGATCCTGACCGGAGACAACGAACTGGTGACGCGCGAGATTTGCAGCCAGGTGGGAATCGACGCCACCCGCATCCTGCTTGGCCGCGACCTCGACGCCATGAGTGACGCGGCGTTGG
>JAJYMR010000404.1 GCA_021786815.1 Deltaproteobacteria bacterium | reverse complement strand
CTCTTCGAGCGCTTTCCGAATCTGTGCGTGCTGATCCGGCCTGCCCGCGTCCAGGGCGCGGGCGCGGCGGAAGAGATCGCGCAAGCGCTCGAGGATTTGAACCGCGACGGACGCGCGGAGGTGATAATCGTCGGACGCGGTGGCGGCTCGCTCGAGGATCTCTGGGCGTTCAACGAGGAAATCGTTGCGCGCGCGATTCACCGCTCGGCGATTCCGATCGTTTCGGCCGTAGGCCACGAAATCGACTACACGATAGCCGATTTTGTCGCCGACCTCCGGGCGCCGACGCCGACCTTCGCGGCGCACGCCGTCGTGCCGGACAAATCCGAGCTTGAGGAGAGTATCGCGACGCTCGGTCGCGCGCTGGAAAGCACGATGTGCAAGGCGGTTGCCGACCTGACCGAGGAAGTCGCCCGCCTCGGCTCTCGCGTCAGGCATCCGCGCGTTCTTATCCGCGACGCCCGCCAGCGCCTCGACGAGGCGGCCTTCGATTTGAAGTTGGCGATCGCGCGGCACGTCAAGGGCGCGCGCACCGAGGTTGGCGCGCTTTCGGCGCGGATGCGGCCGCCGGCGGGCGCGATACGCGAGGTGCGCTTTCATGTGGCGAGGCTTGCGCTCTCGCTGGCGCATCGGATGGACGCGCGGGCCCGCGGAGCGCGCATTGAGGCTGCGCGGGTTTCCGACCGGCTAATCGCGGGCGAGCGTTTCGCCCTCGAAAGCAGGCAAAAACGGCTTGCCGAACTCGCAACCCGGCTCGATTCGCTTTCGCCCCTTCGGGTTCTCGAACGAGGCTACGCCGTCGTAACCAATGAGCGTGACGGGCGCGCCGTGACCGACGCCCAAAGCGTCGAAGTCGGCGACCTGCTCGATATCCAGCTCGGACACGGCCGACTGCGTGCCCGCGCCGAGAGCCGTCAAATCTGAGGAGAGCGCAATGGCCGCCAAAAACAGAAAATTCGAGGACGAGATGAAGGATCTCGAGGACATAGTTGCAAGGATCGATTCCGGCGAGCTTGCCCTCGAGGAATCGATCGCGGCCTTCGAGCGCGGAGTTGCGCTGGTCCGTTCGCTCAACCAGAAACTCGACGAAGTCGAACGCAAGGTCGAGCTTCTTACCCGCAACGCCCAGGGCGAACTGCAAAGCGCGCCGCTTGCCGTCTCCGAACTCGACGAAAAAGCGGCCGACACGCCCTCCGAACGCGGCGGTTCCGGCGAGGAACCGTCTTTCTGAGCAAGGCCTTGCGTCAACGGCTTGACGTGGAGATGGCGCGCCGCGGACTTGCCGAAAGCCGCGAGATGGCGCGTCGGCTCGTCATGGAGGGCCGTGTGCGCGTCGATTCCCAGCCCGCGCTCAAGCCCGATCTCAAGGTCGGCCCCGACACGGAAATAGCTGTCCTGCCGGGCGGACCCGAGTTCGCAAGCCGCGGAGGCCTGAAGCTGGCCGCCGCGCTCGAACGGTTCGGCGTGCGCGTCGAGGGCCGCCGCGCGCTCGACGTCGGAGCCTCGACCGGAGGGTTCACCGACGTGCTGCTGCGCAACGGGGCCGCGATGGTTGTCGCGCTGGACGTGGGATACGGGCAACTCGCCGAAAGGCTTCGCCACGACAGGCGCGTGGTCGTGATGGACCGCACCAATATCCGCTACGTCACTCCCGACGACCTGCCGTACCGGCCCGACCTGGTCGTAATCGACACGAGCTTCATCTCGCTTAGGCTGGTTCTTCCGGCCGTGATGAGGCTTGTCGCGGACGAGGCGGAAATAGTCGCGCTGGTGAAGCCGCAGTTCGAGGTTGGCAAGGGGAAAGTCGGCAAGGGCGGCGTGGTGCGTGACGAGGCGGCGCGCAGGCAGGCGCTTGACGAGATTGCCGCGTTTGTCGGCGAGCTCGGCCTCGAAGTGGTTGACACGATGGAATCGCCGATAACAGGTCCGGCCGGAAACGTCGAGTTCCTGATGCTGATGCGCTGGAAAGGTTCGCTCGCGCGATGAGCCGAAGCTACGTGGTCGGACTCGACATGGGCGGAACGAATATCCGATGCGCTGCCGTGTCGGCGGCCGGCAAGGTCATGCTGATGCGGCGCGGGCCGGCCCGCGCCCAAGACACCGCGAAAGAAATCGTCGAGAATATTGCGACGCAGATCCTCGCACTCGAGAAAGCCGCACGCGATTGCGGGTTCGGGCGCGCCCGCGCGATAGGGGTCGCCGTGCCGGGTCCGCTCAATCTCCTGACCGGGACCGTGATAGCGGCGCCGCACGTCAAGGCATGGCGCTCGTTTCCGCTTCGGGACAGCCTCGAAGCGCGCCTTGGCCGACGCGTGGCGGTCGAGAACGACGCCAATGCGTGGGCGCTCGGCGAGTTCTGGCGCGGCGCGGCGCGCGGACGAAGGGATGTCGTGCTGTTGACGCTCGGGACCGGCGTCGGCGGCGGGATTATCATCGGCGGGCGCATAGTTCACGGGCGCACCGGGATGGCGGGCGAATTGGGTCACGTGACGGTCGAGCCTGAAGGCATGCCATGCGACTGCGGAGCGGTGGGATGTCTTGAGGCGTACGCGTCGGCCTCGGGGATGCGCCGGCTGGTCGAGAAGGAACTCGGACTGGAGCCAGGCGCGCGGCTTCCCGAGAGCCTGGTGGACGCGGGCGGCGACTTTTCGGTTCGCGGCATGAGCGCCGAGGCCCGTCGCGGCAGCGCGCTTGCGCTTTCGGTGTTCGAAACCGCCGGGCGCTATCTTGGAATCGCGGTCGCCTCGTTCCTCAACATCTTCAACCCCGAGATGGTCGTGATCGGCGGTGGCGTGGGCGGCGCGCTGCCGTTCATGCGGCGCTCGATGACGCGCGAGATAAAGGCGCGAGCCTTCAGGGCGACCGTCGCACAGGCCCGGATCGTCCGCGCCGCGCTCGGCCCTGAGGGCGGCGTCGTCGGCGCCGCCTACGCGGCGCTTAATCCGGTTCGCGCCTGAGCAGTGCCCCAAATCGTGGCATTCCCACATTAATTGCAAAGGAATAGGCTTAGGGACGTATCTCATTTGTGCGCTGTACGCAGATGCGTCTCCTGAGAATCAAGCTTTGTGTCGCGATGTTGCTCGCGCTGCTTGTCCCGGCCAGCGTAGTCCGGGCGCAGTTCACCGAGCGCACCATTCCACCTTCGACTCCGGCGCAGCGCCATTCTGAGCAGGCGGCCCCAGGCAGAGCCGCTTCGGATATTCCGGCGCTGGCGATTCCGCGCGCCGCTCCTTCCAGGTCCACTACGCAGACGCAGGCCACGACCGCGTCACCTGCGCCTTCGCCCGGCGCGACGAACGCGGAAGCCCCAAGCGCGCAACGGACGGCGGCGGCGACGAAACCAATCAAGTATTTTCCGTACACGGTCTCGGCCGGCGACACTCTGGGCAAGATCGCTCAAACCCTGGGCGTGGACGCCGGCGCGTTGGCGCACCTCAATCGCCTGCGTCCGGACGACGAGCTCTTTATCGGGGAAAAGCTCAGGATTCCCAACCCGTTCGAGGCCGAGCGGCGCAATCTTGAGAGCGAACTTGCGCGTCTTAAGAATGACGACAGCCAGACCCACGACAAGCTCGGACATGCCGAAGCCGACATTCTCTCGCTCAAGGAGCGCAACGACAGCCTCACGGCCGCAAACGCGTCCCTTGAGCGCGACGCCGCGATCCTGCCGTGGTGGCGCGGAACCGCGCTCGGAGTTTGCGCGGCGGCGCTCCTGATGCTCGGAGTGACCGTGCTCACGCTCTTCGAGTGGTGGATATTGCGCCGCAAGTTTGTCGCGCTGAGCGACCTTGCGGCGACCCTTGGGCAGCTCGACGTCAAGTACAAGGAGACCCTCGCCAAGGCGGAGCTCAGGATGCAGCAGCTGTACGGGCGCCGGCGTGCAGGTATGCCTGAAGCATCGGAGCATCCGGTCAAGACGCAGGAGGAAATCGAAATCGAGCGCCTCAACCGCCAGCTCAAGACGGTTCTCGAGGACTACCTCGACCGCCTCGGAATACGCCCGCGCGGGGCGAAATCGGATGCGGGATGGCGTGAGATGGTCGGCGACTCCGAGGAATCGGAATTGGGCGCGCGCGGCGGCGTGCGCCGGTCCTGACCGGTTCGGCCTTCTGCTTCGCTGGTCGGGCTCGCTCGGCTTTCCACCCACTTTGCGCGAGCCATGGCAGTTTCGTCCGAGCTTTTGGGCCGAAAGCCAGCGCGGCCGAAACGAGCGCCTGCGGCTCGCGCTGCCGCGGGCGAAACGCTCCCAGCTGAAACGGGCCGCGTACGCAGGCGCGCAATGACGCGCTTGCTCCACTCCGCAGGCTTTGCCGACGGGCGCGGCCGCGCTAAGAATGGTTTCGTCCGCTCGAACCGGCACGCGCCGCGTGGGCGCGTGTGAAACCTGTACTTTGCACGGCGCGCTCACATGCCTGAGCCGCCTCATCCGGAGGTTCAAAATGCGCAAATTACCATTCATTGGCGCCGCTATCGCCTTTTCCTTCGCCGCAGCCGGGATGGCGCTTGCAGCCGAAACGACCGTTACCGGCAATCTCAGGGACGCCTACTGCTACATCAGGATGGGTGCCCACGGGCCGACTCACAAAACCTGCGCAATCAAGTGCGCAAAAGCCGGCATCCCGGTCCTGCTCGTCACCGAAAGCGGCAAGACGTACACGCTGCTCCCGCCCAAGGATGCGCATCCGTATCCCGACAGCGTGATCCAGCACATGGAGGACAAGGTGACGGTCACCGGCCACGAGTACACCAAGAACGGCCAGAACTTTCTCACCGTGGATTCGCTCAAGTAG
>JAJYMR010000129.1 GCA_021786815.1 Deltaproteobacteria bacterium | reverse complement strand
CGTGCAGGAAGCGATACGCACGGCGGCGGCCGGACGGCGCGCTCTGCCTCATGATCGCGCCGCTCTGACCGATGCGATCCTCGACGAGGCCGAGCGTGCGATACGCGCCGACCGTCCAGCGATGAGACCCGTCGTCAACGCTTCCGGCGTGGTCCTGCACACCAACCTCGGACGCGCGCTACTCGCCGAGCAGGCGATCGAGGCGGTCGAGCAGGCCGCGCGCTCGGCGGTCAATCTGGAATACGATCTCGCCGAGGGGGCGCGCGGCGATCGCGACTCGCTGGTCGAGCGCGAACTCTGCGCGCTTAGCGGCGCAGAGGCCGCGACCGTGGTGAACAACAACGCCGCCGCGGTGCTGCTCGCGCTTAATTCGCTCGCGCGCGCAAAGGAAGTCGTCGTGTCGCGAGGCGAGCTGATCGAGATCGGCGGCTCGTTCCGCCTGCCGGAGGTAATGGAACGAAGCGGTGCGATTCTGAAAGAGGTCGGCACGACCAACCGGACCCATCCGCGCGACTACGAGGCAGCGATCGGTCCCGAGACCGCGCTCCTGCTCAAGGTGCATCCTTCCAACTACCGGATCGTCGGCTTCACGGGCGAGGTTTCGCTGCCGGCGATGGTCGAGATCGGGCGAAGGCACGGGGTTGCGGTGCTCGAAGACCTGGGCTCGGGAGCACTCGTGGATCTGAGCGCTTACGGGCTTGCGCGCGAGCCGATGGTCGCCGAGAGGATTGCCGCAGGCGCGGACCTGGTCACGTTTTCGGGAGACAAGCTGCTCGGCGGTCCCCAGACGGGCATCATCGTGGGCAGGCGCGAGCTGGTCGCGAAGCTCAAGGCGAACCCGCTGAGAAGGGCGCTTCGATGCGGCAAGCTTACGCTCGCGGCGCTCGCGGCGACGCTTGGCATCTACCTGCGCTCGGCCGACATCGGGACCGAGCTTCCGACGCTTCGGATGCTCAGGCGCAGTGCGCGCGAGCTTGCCTCGATGGCGCCGCGGGCGCGCGACATCCTGTGCGAGAGGCTCGGCCCGGAGTTCCAGGTCGATATCGTGGAATCGACTTCGCAGGTCGGCTCGGGCGCGCTGCCGCTCGAGGAACTTTCGACCGTCGCGCTCCGGGTGACGCATCCCGGGATGTCTCCCGATGCGATCGCGCGCTTCTTCCGTAGCGCCGAACCGCCGGTGATCGGGCGAATCACCGACGGCGCCTTCCAGCTCGATCTGAGAACGGTGGAGGATCCGTCGCTGCTTGCGGTCGAGTTCGCAAAACCCGCCTCCTAAAGCGCTTCCTTGCGATAAGTGGAGGCCGGGCGTACACGAAACTCTGAGCATCCGCGACGCGAAAGGACTTTTGCCATGCCCGATAACACCTACAAGATCATCGAAGTGGTCGGCGTGTCCGAGGAAAGTATCCAGCAGGCCGTGCGCAACGCGCTGACCAAGGCCCGCCAGACGATTCGCAACATGAGCTGGTTCGAGGTCAGCAACATCCGCGGCGCAGTCAAGGACGACGGGAATCCGGTCTTCCAGGTTGAGGTCAGAATCGGCTTTCGGCTCGAAAACAATCCCGTCGTTTAGATAGACTGGGCTCGCGCGTCCGGGTGCTTGCGCCGCGATCCTCCCGAAGAGGTATCGCGCGCCACGAAAACCGGGGATGCGCGCTCATGCATAGCCGTGTTCGCGTTCGAAGCGAACCGATGAAAAAAGGGGTACCGAAATGAAGTACGGGACCTTTCTGTTCCAGACTTCGCCGACAAGCCTTGCTTCAATTGCGCGCAAGGCCGAGGAACTTGGATTCGAATCGCTCTGGCTGCCCGAGCACATCATCCTGCCGGTCGCTTACAAATCGGCCTATCCGTATTCGTCGAGCGGGCGGATGCCGGCGCCGCCCGACACTCCTCTGCACGACCCGATGCTGGTGCTCGCGTATATCGCGGGAATCACGAGCAAAATCAAACTCGCCACCGGCATCTACGTCCTGCCGATCCGAAATCCGTTCACGACAGCCAAGGCGGTCGCGAGCCTCGACGTGCTCTCGGGCGGGCGATTCATCTTCGGCGTGGGGATCGGATGGCTCGAGGAGGAATTCGAAGCGGTCGGGATGAACTTCAAAAATCGCGCGCTCAGGACCCGCGAGTACGTCGCGCTCATGAAGGAACTCTGGACCAGGGACGAGCCTGTTTACGAGGGAAAAACCGTCTCAATCAAGGGCTTCAAGTTTATGCCCAAGCCCATCCAGAAGCCTCATCCGCCGCTCGTCTTCGGCGGCCATACTGAGCCTTCGCTGCGCCGCGCCGCGCGGCTTGGCGACGGATGGTACGGTATAGCCGAGTCGTTGGACGGAATTCGCGACGTAATCAGGCGGCTCCGCGAGCATGAGCGCCAGCAAGGGCGTGCCCAGCCGCTCGAGCTGACCGCGAGCCCTCGCCTCGGCGGGCAGGTGACCGTCGAGCAGGTCAGGCAGCTTGCCGAAATGGGAGTCGAGCGAGTGCTGCTCGGCGCCGGCCCTCAGGCGCGTGAACAGATCGCCGCGATGGAGCGGTTTCACGACGAAGTAATGTCCAAACTCTGACCGCGAAGCGAGTATGGGTCCGATTCCGCCGGTTGCACGCCTTGGCGCGTTTCCGATTCATGCATATCATCGAAGTCAGGCCGGATGGGTCATGTGGAGGCGTGCCTAAGCCATGAAAATCTGTCCCCGGTGTGAGAAGACTTACCCGGATAGCGAATCTTTCTGCGAAACTGACGGGAGCGCGCTAATCGCCAAGGGCCCCGCTTTCGCAGCGCCAGGCGGAGGTTCATCCGCCGGCGGCAAGGTGGAATGCCCCGTGTGCGGCGGCCAGGCGGAGCCGGGCGAGGTCATCTGCAACTTCTGCGGTACGCGCCTCGTCCCCGAAGAGCCGTACAAGCTTGAACAGCCGCCGCCGCGCGTCGAGCAGCAGACGCAGCGGATGGCGGCGACTCAGGTGCATCGTCCCCAAGAGCCGCCACCGCCGGGGCCGAGTCCGCGACGCTCGCGCGGCAACCGGCGCCTGGCTCTTATCGGTTACGCGGCAGCCGCCATTCTTGCTTTGTTCGCGGGAATCTATATGGCGCTGCACCTGACTCCGCACAAACCCGCGAAACTCGTCAGCGAAGCCACTCCGAGCGCGATCGCCACGCCGCCCGTGGCGATCGCGCAACCGATGGTGGCGCTCGCAAACGCGATCCCGCTGCAAGTGGTTACCACCGTGGGAGCACCGTCCCCGGATCGCACCGAGGCGAGTGCGCGGGGCAAATTCGACGACAACAAACCCGCGCTGCTGGACGCCTACAAGCAAGTGCTTTCGGCCAATCCGGGGGCCAGCGACGGGATGATGGTGCGCATACGGGTGCTTCCCGACGGCACGATCGATAGCGCGGCCATCCGCACTTCGACTTCGCCCAATCCCGAGCTCGACGCGCGAGTCGTCAAGTCGATGATGGGATGGACGTTTGCGCCAACGTCGGGACCGGAAGCCGAGATCGATTACCCAGTCATCTTTGTGCCGAACGAGTCGGAGCGGGCGAAGGTGGAGTCCGCGCTGCAAACCAAAGTGGCAAGTCTCTCGCCCTCCGAAGCGCCCGAGTACGCCGCGTCGAAGGCGCCGCCGACGCCGGCGGCCTCGCCGTCGCCCGCGATCGCCGCCGTGCCCACTCCCGCGCCCACGCCGCCGCCCGTGGTGCGTCGTGCCCCGCGCGTTGCCCCTCGTCGCACGCGCAAGGAAGAGCTTGCCGCCATCCCCAAGCCAACGCCCTCGCTCTTCGAGCGCGTTAAGCAGACGCTTAAGTCGAATCCGAAGCTGCGCCGCGTGCACGCCTATACGGCCAACGGGACGGTCACGCTCTACGGCAAGGTGTTCGACAACAACGATCGGCTTCTAGCCGAGCGGGTGGTCAGGAGCATCCCGGGCGTAACCGGCGTCGTCAACACGGTTACGACTGACACCGCGCAGTGGAAGGCCGAGGAGGCTCAGATACAGCAGCAGCTCGTGAACGCCGGCCTTCCCAACGTCACCGTCAAGGTTATCGGCAGCGACGCCTATCTCAGCGGCAGCGTGAAGACCGCGCTCGAGCGCGAGCGCGCGGTGACGATCGCCGAGGGAGCGGCGCCGGTGACGGTGCGTTCGAATATAATCAGCGTGGAACCGGGAAGTATTTTTGGTTTCTAGAGGAACTCGTTTGGCGTGCGTAGCGCTGCGACGACCCGCTTTGAAACACGTCAACCCAAGGTCGGTCCGTCATCGGCTATTGACATCTTACGGGTGTAAGGCTTATATGGGCCCGAGAAGTCAGCAGACCGTCGTTTCCCACCTAGGAGGATTCCGTTCCAATGGCTGAAGCACCTACGTCTTGCAAGCAGGCTTTCGAGATGATGCCGAGCCGTTTCAACAAGGACGCGGCAAAGGGGTTAAACGCCATCTACCAGTTCGATCTTTCAGGTGACGGCGGCGGCAAGTGGCACGTTATCATCAAAGATCAGGCGTGCGAGGTGAAAGAGGGGGCCGCGAGCTCACCCAGCATCACAATTTCGATGACCGCGCAGGATTATCTTGATATGCTGTCCGGAAAGCTCAACGGCCAGGTGGCCTTTATGAGCGGCAAGCTCCGGATTTCAGGGGACATGGGGCTGGCGCTGCGCATGCAGAGCCTGTTTCAATAAGAATCGGTTTTTCAGGGATGGGGCCCGGATCCGGGCCCCATGCCGACCGGGCCGCCAGCCAGACCAGCTTCCACACGAAGACAGATAGCCTGAGCGCTTCCAATTAGATTTTCGCAAGAATT
>JAJYMR010000033.1 GCA_021786815.1 Deltaproteobacteria bacterium | reverse complement strand
GTGCCTCGCGCCGCGGCGAAGGGACTGCGCGAGCTCTTCGAGCACCGCTTCCTGGAAATCGAAGACGAGACAGCGGTCCTTTCCGCCGTGTTCATGAGAGGCCTCGTAAGTCTGGCCGGCGTTGCCGAGCAGAAGGAAGCCGCTGGTCAGCAACTGCGGGCGGCGCTCGGTGCGAATCTCGAACACGCCCGACTGAACGATGGAAATGCTCGTCCGGCCAAACTGTTCGGCCTCGGGCGGATCTCCGGCGCAGGCGGTGCAGGAATATTGGCGCACCTGCACAAGGCCGTGGCGCGCCAGCTCTTTCCACGGCATCCGCGGCGGTTTGTTCCGGTCCGCGTCCACGGCGCAATTTTTACCAAGTTTTCGCATGTCGGGACAGGTAGTAATTTGCGCTATGAACGGCGCCGATTCGGCCTTCTTCGCAAAAAATCATGCGCAAAGGCGGTTTTGTGAATCAGGCGGCTGTCGCAGACCAGACAGGAGAAGAAAAATGATCGACCACATCGGATTGAAAGTGAGCAGCTTCGAAACGAGCCGGAGATTCTATGCGAGCGCGCTGGAACCGCTCGGCTACCGCGCCGAATATGACGACCCGAAAAGCAAGACCGCCGGCTTCGGCGCAAAGGGTTCCATCGACCTCTGGATTAGCGAGGGACAACCGCTGGCCCGAGTTCACATCGCGTTGCGCAGCCACGACCGGGCGACGGTCAACCGGTTCCACGCGGCCGCCCTGAAGGCTGGTGGCAAGGACAACGGAGCGCCGGGACTGAGACCGGACTACAGCCCGACCTACTACGCCGCGTTCGTTTTGGATCCGGACGGCAACAATATCGAGATGGTCTGTCACGAGGCCGCGTAAACGGCGAACCGGCAAACGCAAACACGGAGGAAATTTTATGGATCCGCGGGGCGGATGCGCGTGCGGGGCTCTACGATACAAATTGCTCGCCGAGCCGCTGATCGTTCACGCCTGTCACTGCCGCGATTGTCAACGAATCACGGGCGGTGCGTTCGTAATCAACATATGGATCGAGTCGCGCTTCGTTGAAACGGGGCCGTCCGTTCCGAGTTCGTTCAAGCTCGCCGGAGGCAGCGGGGACCTTCACGAAGTTTTTTTCTGCGGCCTCTGCGGCACCTACGTCTGGAGCAGATACCGCATCGCGCCAGGGGATTGTCTGTTTGTTCGCGCCGGAACACTTGATAATCCGGCCGCGATCAAGCCCGACGTTCACATCTTTACCAGGAGCAAGGTGCCATGGCTCGAACTTCCAAAGGACGTTCCGGCGTTCCAATCGGCCTATAAGATCAAGGATGTGTGGCCGGCGAAAAGCCAGGAGCGGCTGAGCCGCAGCGTAGCCGAGGCGGATTCGGCAAGCGGGCGCCCGACCGCGGCTTGACGTTGGGTTTGGCAACAGGATACGTGTCGGATCCTTGCCATGCAGGAACTTCCGGGGGTTCCTGTTTCCTGCCTACCGCCGAGCCGCCCTGAAGGAGGAAACCGAGATGGCCGCAAAACCTTTCGTCGTCGCACCACAGAACTACGCGCCCGCGCTTAACCTCGTCGGCGAACAAATCACCGTGCTCGCTTCGGGCGAAGCGACCGAGAGCTATGAGATCTTTCTCCAGCGCGGGCCCGAAGGCAGCGGCCCGCCGCCGCACAGCCATCCTTGGGACGAGTCCTTTTACGTCACCAAGGGCGAGGTCGCTTTCGGCTTCGGTGACGAGTCGGCGACGGCGTCGGCGGGCACGTTGGTTCATGTTCCCGGCAACACCGTGCATTGGTTCCGCTTCGGCAAGGACGGCGAGATGCTTTCGATGACGTCGGGGCGTGAAGCATCGAAAATGTTCGCCGACCTGGCCCGGGAAGCCGCCGCGGCGAATTTCGACCCCGGAAAACTCGCGGAAGCTGGCGCCCGCCATGGGGCGAAAATCGAGGCGTGACCTGGGACCGCCCGCGTCAGCCAAGGTCGGCGAGCAGAAGCCCGCTTAGGTACTCGCCTTCGGCGTGCCCGAGCAGAACCGGATGGTCCGGGCCGGGGCCAAGATGGGCCAGGATGCGAAGATTGCGCCCGGCGCCCGCCTGCGCCGCGCCGACCGCGTGCACGAAGTCCTCGCCCCGGAAATGCGCCGAGCAACTGAAGGTCATCATCCTGCCGCCCGGCGCAAGCACGCGGAGCGCGAGTTCGTTGAGCCGGGTGTAAAGATGCGCCGCGCGAGCCCGATCCTTGCGGCTTCGCGCAAGCGGCGGCGGATCGAGCGCGATCAGATCGAAGCGCTCGCTGGTCTTCGCCATGTACTCGCCGGCATCGGCGTGGACCAGTTCGGCAGCGTCCTCGCCATAGCCGTTCAACTCAAGATTTCGCCGCGCCCATGAGAGCGCGCGTGCGGAAGTGTCCACGGCGACGACCCGGCGCGCCTTGCCGCTTAGCGCCGCAAGCGTGAACCCGCCGGCGTAACAGTACGCGTCGAGCACGCGTGCGCCTTCGGCCATCGCTCCCATCCGCGCGCGATTCTCGCGCTGGTCGAGGAAGTAGCCGGTCTTCTGTCCATGTTCGAGGTTGACGGCAAGCCTTATCCCGTTTTCGACCACGAGCTTTTCCGCGACCGGCTCGCCCCACAGCAGGCCCACGCGATCTTCCAATCCCTCCTGCCTGCGCACCGCGCCCTGGCTTCGCTCGACCAGCGCGCGCGGATGGAACAGTTCGACGAGCTTTTCGACAACCAGATCGCGCAACCGCTCGGCTCCGCGCGTCAGCAACTGCATCACCATCACGTCGCCGTATCGGTCGATCACCACTCCCGAGAGTCCGTCGCCGTCGCCGTTGACGAGTCTCATGCAGTCGGTGTCGCCGCGCACCACACGGCGCCTGAGTTCCGCTGCACCGCGCAGCCTCGCGTCCACGACCTCGGCGATATCCGGCGCGCCGCCCCACCATAGCATCCGCACCGCGACCGTGGTCGCGAGGTTGCAATATCCCATGCCGAGAAGGGCGCCGTCGGCCGCGCAAACCTCGACGGTCGAACCAGGTTCGAGCGCCGCGGGTTCGACACGCTCTATCGCGCCGGAAAAAATCCACGGATTTCCGCCGCGGACTGGAGCTTCGCGCCCACGCTTGAGAAAGACCTTGCCGTCCATCGTGATAACGCCGTTACGCAAGCCGGTTTGCGAGAATATTGGGAACGTGCGCGCGGGGCTACGCGGGCCAACCCGGCTCCGTACGAGGAGCGGCAAAGCGCCGCGCGGACGCCATTGGGGTCACTCCCACGGAGGCTCACCCGGACGGCGGAACTCGCCGCTTCGTCCACCGCTCTTGGAAATCAGCCGAATCCCGTCCACCACCATCGCGCGGTCGATCGCCTTGGCCATGTCGTAAATCGCAAGCGCGGCCGCACTCACCGCGACCATCGCTTCCATCTCGACGCCGGTCTTTGCGCTGGTCACGGCGCGCGCCTGGATTTGGAGAGACGACCCCGCGCCGTCCGGCTTGAAATCGACCTCGATGACCTCAAGCGGTATCTGATGGCAGAGCGGGATAAGCTCGTGAGTGCGCTTGGCCGCCATGATTCCGGCCACTCGCGCGGCGGCGAGCGCCTCGCCCTTGGCGAGCCGGCCGCCGACGATTGCGTCGAGCGTCGCGGGCGCCATCCTGACCGTCGCGCGCGCAACCGCCTCGCGCCGGGTGACGGCCTTGCCGCCCACGTCAACCATCCGGATACGGCCGCGTTCGTCGAGATGGGTAAGCTCGGGCTTGCCGGCAACGCGCCCGGCGCTCTGCTTCGACGATGGTTTCTTGCCGCGCATTTCGGAAGCGGTTAAGAGCTTATGTTGACCCTCGTTCCATGTACAATAAACTGCATTAAATTCCTGTGAGCGGCCGCCGCTCACAGCTTGCGCGAAAAAAGATGCCAGATTCAGTCGAGCGTGTTCTGATCCTTGGTTCCGGCCCCGCCGGACTCACCGCGGCGCTTTATACGGCGCGCGCCAACCTCTCACCGCTGCTGGTCGAAGGGCTCGAGCCCGGCGGCCAGCTCACCATCACGACCGAAGTTGAGAATTATCCCGGCTTCGAAAACGGCATCATGGGGCCGGAGATGATGGAGGTTTTCAAGCGCCAGGCCGCCCGCTTCAGCACGCGCTTCATTCAGGGTGAAGCGACCGAGGTCCGGCTCGACACGCGCCCGTTCGAAGTCGTGATCGACGGCAAAACGCTCAAGACGCAGGCGCTCATCGTTTCCACCGGCGCTTCGGCTAAGCTTCTGGGAATCGAATCCGAAAAGCGCCTGATGGGCTACGGCGTGAGCGCGTGCGCCACGTGCGACGGTGCGTTCTTCAAGGACAAGGAGGCGATCGTCGTAGGCGGCGGCGACACGGCGATGGAAGAGGCGATCTTCCTCACGCGCTTCTGCACGAAAGTGACCGTGGTGCATCGCCGCGACCAGCTTCGCGCCTCCAAGATCATGCAGGAGCGCGCGCATCGCAACCCCAAAATCGCTTTCATCTGGGACAGCGTGATCGAGGACGTCACGGGCGACAAACAGAACGGCGTATCCGCGGTCATACTTAAGAACCTGAAGACCGGCGGCGCAACGGAGTTCCGCACCGACGCGGTCTTTATCGCGATCGGCCACAAGCCGAACTCGGAAATCTTTCGCGGCAAGCTCGAGATGGACGAGACCGGCTATATCAAGGTGCGGCCGGGCTCGACTTTTACCAGCGTCGAGGGTGTGTTCGCCGCCGGCGACGTGGCCGACCATGTCTATCGCCAAGCGGTTACCGCCGCGGGCACCGGATGCAT
>JAJYMR010000006.1 GCA_021786815.1 Deltaproteobacteria bacterium | reverse complement strand
TCGGGGTGGGAGCCTCGCGCGTGCGCGACCTGTTCGTGCAGGGGAAGAAGCACGCTCCGTGCATCATCTTTATCGACGAGATCGACGCTGTCGGACGCCATCGCGGCGCCGGCCTGGGTGGCGGCCATGACGAGCGCGAGCAGACGCTCAACCAGCTGCTGGTCGAGATGGACGGTTTCGAGGCGAACGAGGGCGTGATCCTGGTCGCCGCGACGAACCGGCCCGACGTGCTCGACCCTGCGCTGCTGCGGCCCGGACGCTTCGACCGCCGGGTGGTCGTGCCGCGCCCGGACGTCAAGGGGCGCGAAGGTATCCTGCGCGTCCATACCAATCGCGTGCCGCTCGCGGAGAATGTCGAGATGGAAAAGCTCGCGCGCTCGACGCCGGGCTTCTCGGGCGCGGACCTGGAGAACCTTGTCAACGAGGCGGCGCTGCTCGCGGCCCGCAGTAACAAGGAAAAGGTCGACATGGCCGACTTCGAGCTGGCCAAGGACAAGGTGCTGATGGGCGCCGAACGCCGCTCGATGGTGATGTCGGTCGAAGAACGGCGCAATACCGCTTATCACGAGTCGGGCCACGCGCTGGTTGCGATACTGCTGCCGGGGGCCGACCCGGTCCACAAGGTGACCATAATTCCGCGTGGGATGGCGCTTGGCGTGACGCAGCAATTGCCCACCGACGACCGCCATACGTACTCGCGCGACTACCTGATGACGCGGCTTGCGATGATGTTCGGCGGGCGCGCGGCTGAGGAGCTGATCTTCGGTCATATGACGACCGGCGCCGGCGACGACATCGAGAAGGCGACGGAACTGGCGCGCAAGATGGTGTGCGAGTGGGGCATGAGCAAGGAGCTCGGCCCGATGACATTCGGGCGGCGCGAGGAGCAGGTGTTCCTCGGGCGCGACATCGCGCATCAGCGCGACTACTCCGAGCATACCGCGATCGAAATCGATCGCGAGGTGCGCCGAATCGTCGAGGAGGCCTATCAGCAGGCGCGCAGCCTTCTGTCCGACAATATGAAGACGCTCCATGCGGTGGCCGAACGGCTGCTCGAAAAGGAAGTGCTCGACGGCTCTGAGGTGGTCGAAATCCTCAACGCGTGCCGCGAGGGACGCGAGCTGCCTTCGGGCGGACGCCCGGTTACGGTCGAGACGGCGCCCAAGCCGGCGCCGGGCGAAGCCAGGGAGCCGGCCAAGCAGCCGGAACCAGCCCCGGTCGGCCCGCTTCCACCCAAACCGGTTCTCGTCTGAGCGACTGCGCGCAGGGGACGAAGAACGAGTCGCCGCGCACGCGTCCGGACGCTCGTGAATGAACTCCGCGATTGCGCCCCGCCATCCGGATGATTTGCGGCGGCTCCGTTCGCTGAGGCTCAAGGGTAACGCGACGGTCTGCCTGCCCGCGGTGATGGGCGTGCTTAACGTCACGCCCGATTCGTTTTCCGACGGAGGCCGCTATTTCGACCGCGAACGCGCGATCGCGCACGGGCTTGAGATGGTACAGGCCGGCGCCGATATCGTCGACGTGGGCGGCGAGTCCACGCGCCCCGGCGCGCGCGAAATCCCGGCCGACGAGGAACTCGCGCGGGTGGTGCCGGTCGTCGAGGCGCTTGTCGCGCGCGCGGGCGTTCCCGTGTCGGTCGACACGCGCAAGGCATCGGTCGCGCGGGCGGCGCTTTCGGCTGGGGCGCGAATCGTAAACGACGTAAGCGGTCTTGTCTTCGACGCGGCGATGGTCGAGACGGTGGCCGAGGCCGACGCCGGAGTGGTGATAATGCACATGCGCGGCACGCCGGAAACGATGATGCGGCTTGCGCGCTATCGCGACGTGGTCGGCGAGGTGTGCGCGTGGCTCAAGGCGCGGGCGGCTTTTGCCGAGAAGGCGGGGATCAGGCGCTCGCGGATAATCCTCGATCCCGGGCTGGGTTTCGCCAAGACCGCAAGCCATAATCTGCGGCTTCTGGCCGCCTTGCCTCGTCTCTGCGCGCTCGGCTATCCGGTATTGATAGGAGCCTCGCGCAAGAGCTTCATCCGGCGAATCGCGGGAGCGGAGCCTTCCGACCTGAGCTATGCGTGCGCGGCGGTAAACGCGCTCGCGGTGGCCGCGGGAGCTTCGATCGTGCGGGTCCATGAGCCGGCCGCGGCCCGCGCCGCGCTGAGGATGGCGCTGGCGGTGGCCGAACAGGGCCGGCGCTGAAAAGGGAAGCGTCCTTCGATGCATCATTATCTCCCCATGCTGCCGCCGCCGCGATGGCAGGATCTGCTCGACATCCTCATCGTTGCCTACGTCATCTACCGGATTGCGCTGCTGATCCGGGGAACGCGGACGATGCAGATGGTGGTGGGGCTGGTGATCGTCGGCGTCGCGTACGTCGCCTCGCAGGTGTTCGGGCTGTTCACGCTCAACTGGCTGCTGAACAATTTTCTCGGCTCGCTGTTTGTCATCCTGGTGGTGATTTTCCAGTCGGATATCAGGCGCGCGCTGACGCGGGTGGGAGCGGGACCGTTCTTCGGCGCGCGCGCAACCACGGCCGGAATCGCCGAGGAACTCGCGATGGCGGCGGCGTGGCTTTCGGCGCGCAGGATCGGGGCGCTGCTGGTTATCGAGCAGGAAGACGGACTTAACGAGTTCGTGGAAACCGGGCGCCTGCTCTACGCCAGGGTCTCGCCCGAGCTGATCGAGACGATTTTCATGCGCGGCTCGCCGCTCCATGACGGAGCGGTGATTATCAAGGGCGACCAGATACTCGCCGCGTCGTGCGTGCTGCCGCTGTCGGCGAATCCCAACGTGAGCCTTGCGCTCGGCACCCGCCATCGCGCGGCCATCGGCATGACCGAGGACACCGACGCGGTCGTGCTAGTGGTGTCCGAAGAGGACGGCACCATCTCGATCGCCCGAAACGGCCAGCTCCAGCGCGGCCTGGAACCGTCGGAACTGTTGAGCATGCTCCGAAAACTTCCCGCATGAGCACCGCCGAGCAAATACCGGGCGCGGCCGGGATTCACGAACCGCCAAAACCCGCGCCAGACAAGGCCGCTCAGGTTCAGAAGCCCGCCAGACCGTCGCTTTTGGCCTTGGTATGGCGGCGGGCGCGCAGGAACTTCGGACTCAAGATTCTCTCGCTGCTGATCGCGATTGGTCTCTGGTCGTTCGTCAACGCCGGCCAGCGCAGCGCGATCGAGTCGATGCAGGTGCCGGTCAGCTATCGCGGACTTGCGCGCGGACTTGTCATCGTCAACCGTCCGGTCGACTTCGTGAAAATCCAGGTAATGGGGCCGCGCACGCTGCTCTCGTTGCTTGACCCCGAACGGCTTACCGTCAAGCTCGACCTGGCGTCGATCGGGCCCGGCCAGGCGTCGTTCAAGATTACGCCGGCGATGTTCGACGTGCCGCGCCAGACCACGGTTACCAGCGTTTCGCCGTCGGACGTGATGCTCGACGTCGATCGGATCGTTCGCCGCGACGTGCCCGTGCGTCTTACGCTCGAAGGCACAGTGGCCAAGGGCTACGCGGTGCAGGCGATGGAAGTGCAGCCGCACACTGTCAGGGTGATTGGGCCAAGCCGCTACGTCGATGCGCTCGAGGCGATCCGGAGCGATCCGATCGACGTTACCGGCGCTGTCGCCGATGTCGATCGCGTGGTCGGGCTGGTCAGCCCCACGGATCCCGGCGTCATCCTTTCCATGGTCAAGGCCGAAGCGAAGATAAACGTGGTGCAGAAGGTCACCGACCGCGAATTCCGCAACCTCGATCTTCAGGTCAAGGACACCGGCTACAAGTATCGGATCAAGCCCAAAACCGGCAGCGTGACGCTGCACGGCCCGGAACTGAAGCTCCAGCAACTCAGCTCCGACGGGCTCCTTTACGTCGAGGCGAAGGACCTCGGCCCCGGCGTTCATTTCATCCCGGTGCAGGTCAATCTGCCCGATGGTATCGAACTGGTGCGCCAGTCGCCCCAGAAGGTTAAACTCACTATCTACCGCGAAAAGACTTCCAGGAAACAGACTGATGAGCACGCGTCGCAGGTTGTTCGGCACTGACGGAATAAGAGGCGTGGCCAACGAGGAGCCGATCACGCCGGAGACCGCGCTCAGGCTCGGCCGCGCGCTGGCCCATGTCTTCAAGGAGCACGCCGGACGCCATCGCCGGATCCTGATCGGCAAGGACACCCGGCTTTCCGGATACATGCTCGAGACCGCAATCGCCTCGGGCATCTGCTCGATGGGCGTTGACGTGTGGCTGGTCGGCCCGCTTCCCACGCCGGCAATCGCCTTTCTCACGCGCGGCATGCGCGCCGAGGCCGGTGTCGTGATTTCGGCCTCCCACAACCCGTTCCAGGACAACGGAATCAAATTTTTCTCGCGCAACGGATTCAAGCTCGACGACGATATCGAGCAGCGGATCGAGGCTCTCGTCTTCGACGACAGCGTGCTCTCACGCATGCGCGCAAGCGCGGGCGATATCGGCAAGGCAGCGCGAATCGACGACGCCCTTGGACGCTATCTCGTGTTCCTGAAGACCTGCGTGCCTCGCGACGTCACCTTTGACGGCCTGAAAGTCGCGATCGATTGCGCCAACGGCGCCGCCTACCGGGTCGGACCCGAAGCGCTCGAGGAACTCGGCGCCGAAGTGGTCGCAATCGGCGTCGAACCCGACGGCACCAATATCAATCTCGGATGCGGCGCGGTTCACACCGAGGCGCTGCGCGAGACGGTCGTGCGCGAGCGATGCCATGTCGGGATCGCGCTCGACGGCGACGGCGACCGCGCTATCCTGGTCGACGAGCGCGGCCAGCTTTTCGACGG
>JAJYMR010000019.1 GCA_021786815.1 Deltaproteobacteria bacterium | reverse complement strand
CTCATTGTATCCGCGCCTTGGCCTTGAGATGCCCCGGCGCGGAGTGAGCGTGCTCAGGGTCAATTACCGCAACCCGAACGAGTTCGGCGAGTGCGTGCTCGACGCGATGGCCGCGGTTTCGTTTCTAAAGGGCACCGGTTACGGCTCGGCCGTGATAATCGGCCATTCTTTCGGCGGCGCGGTTGCGATAAACGCCGGCACTCTAAGCCCCTTCATCACCAGCGTGATAGCGATTTCGAGCCAGCTCGGCGGCGCGCACGTGGTCGAGGAGCTTGCACCCAAGCCGCTGCTCCTGATCCACGGCACCGCCGACACGATCCTTGCGCATCAGAGTTCCGAGGCTCTCTACGAGCGGGCGCGCGAACCGAAAACGCTGAAACTCATCCCCGGCGCCAGCCACGCTCTCACCGAGGTGGCCGACGAACTGCTCGCTATCGTCGAGGACTGGCTCTTGAGCCGCGCCTGAGCGCGACCGTCAAACGACACGAAACCCGAACCCGGTATGAAAGGAAGTAACAGAAGATGGCGCCGCAACAGCAACAGGGATTCGAATCACCTCAGCAGGTAATCGGCTTGCTCCAGGGCTTCATGGGCAGCGCGGCGCTCAGGGCCGCGCTCGACCTGGAAGTCTTCACCCATATCGCGCACGGAACGGATACCGCCGCGAAGCTCGCCGAAACCAAGAAGGTTCCCGAGCGCGCAATGAGGATCCTGTGCGACGCGCTGGTCGCCTTCGGCGCGCTCGGCAAGTCCGATGGGCGTTACACCCTGCCGCCCGCAAGCCAGGCGATGCTGGTAAAGGGCTCGCCGACGTATTTCGGCGCGATGGCGGGAATCATGGGCAATCCGCTCATGTGGAACGAGGTCGGCCGCCTTGGCGATATCGTCCGCGCCGGCCATTCGCTGCTCGAACAGGGAGCCGAGGCAGCCGAGCATCCGTTCTGGGAGGAATTCTCGCGCCGCTCGAAGCAGATGGCCACGATGGCGGGTCCGGCGGTCGCGGAACTGGCTGCGTCGCTGTTCGCCGGAAACGAGCCGGCGCGAATTCTCGATATCGCGGCCGGTTCCGGGATGTACGGGTTCAGCGCGCTCAAGCGCTTCCCGAGCGCCCGGCTGGTCTCGGTCGATTGGCCAAATGTCCTCAAGCTCGCCGAGCCGACCGCAAGACAGATGGGACTTGAGGAGCGGGTGGAATTCCGCCCCGGCGACATTTTCAAGGACGCGCTCGGAAGCGGCTACGATCTCGTGCTCGCCGTCAACATCTACCATCACTTCGGTATCGAACAGAACACGGAACTGAGCCGCCGCCTGTACGAGGCCACTGCGCCCGGCGGCCGGCTGATCCTCGTGGACGCCGTGCCGGACGAGAATCGCGAAAATGAACGCTTCGCGCTCGTATTCGCGCTAACGATGCTCGTCTGGACCAGGGAGGGCGACACCTATACGCTGTCCGAGTACAAGAAGATGCTCGAGCCGGCGGGCTACAAGAATATCGAACTCAAGACCGTCCCCGGACCGGCGCTGTTTCAAGCGATAGTGGCTCACAAGTAGGCCTCCCGCGCGAGCGTCCTTCGTTGTTTGGACGATGAAGATAAAAGCAGCCGTCGTTGGTGCGACCGGAATCGCCGGCCAGAAGGTGCTGGCCGCGCTGGATAACCATCCTGACTTCGAAATTGCCGCGCTCGCGGCCTCCGAGCGCTCGGCGGGCAAGACCTACCGCGATGCCATAACCGATCCCGCAAGCGGAATCCGGCGATGGTATGTTGCGGGATACGAGCCTCCGGCCGAGGCGCTTCAGCTCACGGTTCAGGACGCGAAATCCTTAAGCCTCGACGGTATCGGCGTTGTGTTTGCCGCAGTCGAATCGGAAGCCGCGCGCGAGATCGAACCGATCTACGCGAGGCACGTTCCGACCGTCAGCACCGCGCGGCCCCATCGCACCGAACCCGACGTTCCGCTCGTCGTTCCCGGCGTCAACGTGGATCATGTCGCGATCATCCCCGAGCAGCGCCGGCGGCGCGGATGGAAAGGCTATATCGCGACCACGCCCAACTGCACGGCGATCGGCCTTGCGATCACGCTCAAGGCGCTCGACGCGGCTTTCGGCGTCGAATCGGCAATCGTTACCACGATGCAGGGAATTTCGGGCGCGGGGCGCGACCTGCCTGCGCTCGATATCCTCGAAAACATCATTCCGTATATCGCGCGCGAGGAAGAGCGGGTCCGAATCGAGACGCCGAAGATTCTCGGCCGCCTCGTCGAAGGCTCGATCGCGGACGCGCCGGTCCGAATCAGCGCCACATGCACGCGCGCCGGAGTGCTCGAAGCGCACACCGAGTCGGTAACGGTGTCGCTCAAGCGCGCGGCTTCGGAGGCCGAGGTTATCGCGGCGTTCGAACGCTTCGGGCGCGAGTTCACCGAGCTTGGGCTTCCGAATTCGCCGCGCCACATGATAACCGTGCATCGTGACCCCACTCGCCCGCAGCCGCGGCTTGACCGCGACCTCGAGCGCGGGATGACGACCTCGGTCGGAAGGATTCGCGCGGACGAGGTGATGCCGAACGGGTGGAAATATCTGCTGGTGAGCCACAACAGCGAGATGGGCGCGGGACGCGGCGCGGTGCTGCTTGCCGAGTACCTGCTTCACGCCGGTTATATCGCACGCTAGCTGGCGCGCCGACCCGCGACGGGTCGACCTTAGCCGCGCCAGAGCGTGCGGCAACTCCCAGCATGATACTTATCGTCTTTCACGATACTGATCGTCTGTGGAGCGTGCGACCCCCCTGGCTTAGCCTTGTGGCGCAGAATGAGGGCCATTCAGAGCCGGCTCGGACGGCGGGTGCGGACACTTAGGATCGAACGCGGCTGGACTCAAGAGGAGCTGGCATCTCGGTCTAAGAAGCATCCGACCTACATCGGGGGCATCGAGCGAGGCGAGCGCAACCCGACTCTTACGGTGCTGGCGGATATCGCCCGCGCCTTCGGTATCAGCCTCGCCGCTCTTATGGGAGAGGAACGCGAGTGACCTCCTCCCCTCCTTTGGAAGAAAAATTCAACGCCCCGATTGCGGACATCCTCGAAGCAATCGCGCACGGGTTCCGTGCGCAGGTCGACGTCAGAGGCAAACTCGCTGAGCTTTATCTGTACCGCTATCTCGAACGCCTCCGCGAGGGGGGCCAGATCGGTTCGCTGCAGTGGCACGACGCGGACGGGCAACCCGACTTTGAAGCTGTGATGCGCGACGGCCGCAAGCTTCGCCTTGAGTGCAAGAACCTCAGAAGCGACAAGCGGTTCTCTCCCGGACGGGGCTGCAGAGTCGAGATTCAAAAGACCCGCGGCGGCCGTGATAAAAAGGGACGTAAAACCAGGGGATATCTGGCAAATCATTTTGACGTGCTCGCCGCATGCGTTTTCAATCAGACCGGCGAGTGGAGCTTTCGGTTCATCGCCGCACGCTGGCTGGCCCGTCGCGCCGATGATTCTCGGGTGCTCGAAGTTATGCAGACCGTGCCTCTCACGGGCGAAGGCGAGCACTGGCATGACGACTTCCTCGAAGCGGTCGAGGACGCGCGACGAAAAGGCCCTATCCTAATTTCGAGATCAGGACAGCGCCGACGAAAAAGCAAGGCGTTGACAAGGGCGCCGCAATGACAATACTCATAGTCTGTCCGGCATGAAAAAAACCGTCTCCAGCTCCGGCCCTCCGCTCTTGAACGAGAAGCCGCTTTACGCGACCGGACTCGGCGCGGCGTATGTAGGCGACTCCCGCCTGCTCCTGCGGGAGCTGCCAGCGGCAAGCGTAAACCTGGTGGTCACCTCGCCTCCTTTCGCACTTCACTTCAAGAAGGAGTACGGAAACGAGGATCAGTCCGATTATATCCCTTGGTTCCTAGAGTTCGCGCGAGAAGTGCAGAGGGTGCTTGCGGAGGATGGGAGCTTTGTCATCGATCTTGGTGGAGCGTACGAGCCGGGCCGACCGACGAGGTCACTGTATCACTTCAAGCTTTTGATCTCGCTGGTCGAGGATCTGGGGTTTTATCTGGCTCAGGAATTTTACTGGCACAACCCGGGCAAGATGCCGGCGCCTGCGGAGTGGGTCACGGTCCGCCGCATAAGGGTTAAGGATTCCGTCAACTGCCTCTGGTGGCTATCGAAAACGCCTAACCCAAAGGCTGACAATCGTAAGGTTCTGGTTCCGTACAGCCGGGACATGGAGAGGCTCATAAAAAAGGGCTACCGGGCGAAGCAAAGGCCCTCGGGCCACAACGTCACAGAGAAGTGGGGACGCGATCAGGGAGGCGCAATCTGTTCGAACCTGATCGTGCAAGGGAATAACGACTCCAACGGCTCGTACCTCAAGCTGTGCGGGCAGGCCGGGCTCAAACCGCATCCAGCACGCTTCCCGCCGCAGCTCCCGGAGTTTTTCGTCAACTTCCTAACGGACGAGGGCGATCTGGTTCTGGACATCTTCGCCGGCTCGAACACCACAGGGGCGGCGTGCGAGCGGCTTCGAAGGCGGTGGCTCGCCTTTGAGCTTGAGCGCCGCTACCTCGATGCGGGAAGCCTACGCTTCCCAAAGTTCGTGGCCGAACTGGGGATCGTCGAATCGAAGGGTTCGACTCCGGACGGTCAGTTTCCCCTTCCCCTGCGCCGGACCAAACACTAAGGGGCCTAAGCGCCCCGTCGCCGGGCGGATGACTCGCTGGAGCGACACACTTTTATGGACTGACCGCTTGGTCCGTCGATTGACACCAGCGTGACGCTTATATATTCGTTAAGCGACCGTAGTATTTGCGTGCCTTATCGAGAGCGGCGG
>JAJYMR010000387.1 GCA_021786815.1 Deltaproteobacteria bacterium | reverse complement strand
ACCGGCGGAAACTGCGCCCAGTCGAACGCGTTCTCTATCACCATCTCGGGCGCGACCTTGATCGTCTTCTCGAAGCCGGGAAAGAACACGTGCGTGCGGCTCAGGTAATCGAGCATCGCGGGCAGTTTGCCGTCGCCGAATTCGCCCACTATCGCGAAGACAAGTCCGCCGACGGCAAGCGAACGATACCTGCGCACGCAGTACCGGCCGCCGCCGTCGCCGCCGAGAGCGACCTTGTGCCCGTGGTACGGACACTTAACGACGCCCGCGCTTAGCAGTTTGCCGCCAACGCCGAGGTCCGCTCCGCGATGCGGGCAGATTGCGTCGAAGACGCCGATGCCTTTCTCGTCGCGAACGATCAGGAGCCTGCGGTCGCCGACAGGGACCGACATTAGGTCGGCCTTGAGCTCGCGCTCGAAGGCGATCTGATACCACCCGCCGTAGCGCATTGCTTCCTCCTGGCTTCCGGAAGCGGATCGCGAAAATTCTCGATCCTGCGCACGCCGAGATCAACAACGCCTCGGCACGAACGCGGCTGTCCGCGCGGGAGGAAGCAGGCCGCGCGGTTACTGCGGACGGCTTCCCGCGGCGAAGGTGCGGGTCAGGTTGACCAGTTGCGCGCTTATTACGTTGCGGCACTGAAGAATCTGCCAGGCGCTCCGCGAATGCTCGGCGGGATACTCGATACGCGTGTTCTTGCAGATTGCGGCGCGCTCAATCGCGAGCTCGCGCGCGGTAATTACAAGTTCGCCGCGCGTGCCGCCGTCGGATTCGACGGTTCTGATCGCATCGACGTGGTCGTACGCGAGCCGGCTCGGCTCTATAGTCTGAAGCGCCGGCATCACGACTTCGACCAGCGGTCCTTTTTCATCGGCAATCAGAGCTCGCGCGCTCGTGCGCCCGGATTCGAACTCGATCGTGCCGAGCGTGTTCGGATATCCGCGCTCGAAGATTCCCGCGGCAAGCGCTTTGGGATTGTCCGTGATTGAGGCCGCGACGAACGCAGCCGGCATCATGTTGAGCCGGCATCCGAGCGCGAGCGTCGCCTCGCGAAACGGGCCGACGGGGCTTTCGGGATGGTCGATGACGAACAGCCGGCAGTAGGCGGGGGAGGTCCGGCAGAATTCGGGCGGCAACCGGTCGAGCAAGACCTCCTTGCGCACCTCGAAGTACACGTTCAGCATCGTTGCGCCGGCGCATTTCCACGGCAGCGGTGGATAATCCGCCCGCTCGGCCGGCAATTTCACCAGGTAGCTTTCGTGACTCGCTCTTCCAGGATCGGGCACGTCGCTGCACCTCGTCGGAAGCTTGTGGTTACGCTTTCGAGCGCCGTTCAGGTCGCCATCGGGGGCGCTTCGGGACCGCGATCGCCCGAGGTGCGCGCCTTCTCGCGCCGTTCGGCCGCCTTTTCGTCTGTGAATTCCGGCATCACATGCTTCGCAAAACGCTCCAGGCTCGCGAGCACCTTGTTGTGCGGAATCGCCTGGTCGTAGTTGATCAGCATCACGACCCGCTCGACGCCGACCTCTTCCCAGTAGCGCAGGTTCTCGATGATCTCCTCGGGCGAGCCGACCGGAAAGCCCTCGCGCAGTGAGAATATCTCGGCCTGGCTGAGCAGCGCGGTGGCGTTCGCCTGCGCGGTGTACGCGTGCGACGGATAGATTCCGCCGAGGCCGAGCAGATGCGCCGCCGACTGGAAGAACTGGAACGCGGCCGTGCCGCCCACCGCCTTGGCCTCGTACGGATCCTCGCCGCAGTAGAGCCAGCTTGCGGCGTTGACCTGGTTGTTGACGAATTTACCGACCGGATCGCAGTGCCTGATGATGCGCCGGTAGTCGGCGACCAGCCGCTTGTAGTCGGCGGGTGTTCCGAGCGTCACGCCGAGCATCCCGATTCCGCGTTCCGCGGCCTGCACCGCCGTCTCGGGCGACGACACCGCAACCCACATTGGAGGATGCGGGTCCTGGATTGGTTTGGGCAGAACGTTTCGCGGCGGCATCGAGAAGTACTTCCCATGCCACTCGAACTCCTCCTCGGTCCACATCTTCGGAATCGCCCGGATAACCTCGTCCCACATCTCCTTGGTCGAGTCGGGATCGATTCCGAACGCGCCGACCTCGGTCCATGTCGCCGAGCGTCCGGTGCCGAATTCAAGCCGTCCGCCGGAAATCAGATCGAGCGCGGCGGCGCGTTCGGCGATTCGCGCCGGATGGTTCATCGGCGGCAGGCATACCGCGATTCCCTGCCCGATATGGATTCGCTTGGTGCGCGCCGCGGCGGCTGCGAGAAAAACCTCGGGCGCGGAGGAATGCGAATACTCCTCTAGGAAGTGATGCTCGACTTCCCAGACCTGGTCGAAGCCAAGCTCGTCGGCAAGCTCGATCTGTTCGAGCGCCTGCTCGTAGGCACGCAGCTCGGATTGACGGCTCCACGGCTTCGCGACCGAATGTTCGTAGAAGATTCCGAATTTCATGCCGACGCTCCTCAGTGTAGTTTCTGCAGGCTAGGACAGAAGCCGAGTCCGACGGTGCCTTCGCCGCAGTACGCGCCCGCCGAAGGCCCGAGTTCGGCAATCAGGAGACGGGCGCATCGCAGCCGCTCGCGCGCCCTGGCCGCGAGCGCCTCGGCACCGGCGGGGTTTGCTCCGTGCGTCACGATCACGGTCGCCTCCGCGCCGCCGAGCTCCTGATACGCCAGGTCGAGCATCCGTGCGACGTTCTCCGCCTGCGTCTTCGCCTTGCCGACGACTGCCACGCGGCCCCATACGCGGATGAGCGGCAGCATCCCGGCAAGCGGCCCGACGTTCATCTCGTAGAGCGAGATACGGCCGTCGCGCTCCAGGTATTCGGTGGTCGCCGGCGCGTAATAGCTGTTGACCTGCGCGGTAGCTTCCTCGATCGCCGAAACGATTTCGCCGAGCGACGCCCCGCGCGAGGCCATCTCCGACGCATTGAGGCATATCGCGCCAAGTCCTGTGAGCGCCCTGCCCGTGTTCATCACCTCGACCTCGATTTTGTCGTCGCGCTTGGCGACTACTGCCGCGGAATAGGCCGCGGTGTAAGTCGAGCACGACTCGAACGGGTTGATAAGGCAGAGCACCCGTTCGGCGCGCTCGCGCGCCTTGCGATACGCGGCGAGAAAGTCCGCCGGCATCGCGGCTGCTATCGTCGGCAATCGAGGCTCGGTTTTGAGGCGCGCATAGAAGTCGGAACGCGGGAGCGCGTCATCGCGGAAGAATTCGGTCGAGAAGGCGACCTGCAGCGGCGCAATTTCGATCCCGGCGCGCCCGAGTTCGTCCTGGCGCAGATCGACGCTGCTGTCGCTAACGATGGAAACCTGCTGGTTCACGGCGTCTACCACTCGTTAGTTTCCCTAGCGAATAGCCCGTGCCATACCGTTCGGTCAAGGCAAAGATGACGGCGTTTTCAACCCCGTTCGCGGCACTGCGCGCGGGAGCGTCGGCAAACCCGAGGCCGGTTGGAGCGTTCTCCGTCGCACGCTAAACTCGATGGGCGCGGAGAAGAACCGACCGCTCAGGCGACTTACGAAATGGACGAGCGCTACGACCCGAAAACGATCGAACCCAAGTGGCAACAGGACTGGGAGCGGACCAATCTTTATCTCACCCGCGAGGAACCCGGCCGGCCCAAGTTTTACGTGCTCGAGATGTTCCCGTATCCGTCCGGCGCGGGGCTCTCCGTCGGCCATCTGCACAACTACGTTCCGTGCGACGTCGTCGGGCGGTACAAGCGGATGGCGGGCTTCAACGTGCTGCACGCGATGGGGTGGGACGCGTTCGGATTGCCGGCCGAGAATGAGGCTCTGCTCAAGCAGTCGCATCCGACCGAGACGGTTCCGCGGTACGCGGCAAACTTCAAGCATCAGTTGAAGATCTCGGGATGCGCCTACGACTGGACCCGCGAGATAAATTCCTCCTCGCCCGAGTACTACAAGTGGACCCAGTGGTTCTTCCTGATGCTCTACAAGCGCGGGCTCGCCTATCGCGCGCTCGGCTCTCAATGGTGGTGCGACCAGTGCCGGACCATCCTCGCCAATGAGCAGGTGGTCAACGGATGCTGCTGGCGGCACACCAACACTCCCGTCAGCAAAAAAGATCTCGAGCAGTGGTACATCAGGATAACCGCCTACGCCGACCGTCTGCTCGAAGACCTCGACAGTATCGACTGGCCCGAGCCGATAAAGCTGATGCAGCGCAACTGGATCGGCCGTTCGGAGGGTGCTGAACTCGCGTTTCCCGTGACCGGCCATCCGGGCAAGGAAGTGCGCTTCTTCACCACGCGGCCCGACACCGTCTTCGGCGTGTCGTTCATGGTGCTCGCCCCCGAGCATCCGCTGGTCGCGGAGATCACCACGGCCGAAAATCGCGCGGCGGTCGAGCGCTACGTTTCCGAGGCGCGCCGCCAGAGCGAGATCGAGCGGATGTCCACGGTGAAGGAAAAGACCGGCGTCTTCACCGGCGCGTACGCGCGCAACCTGTTCACCAACAAGGACATCCCGATCTGGATCGCCGACTACGTGCTCATGGGTTACGGAACCGGGGCGATTATGGCCGCACCGGGACAGGACCAGCGCGACTACGAGTTCGCGCGGCAATACGGGCTCGAGATTCCGCGCGTCACCGCGCCCCAGGACGGCAGCACGCCGCCCGACGAGCGCGCATTTACCGAGCTGGGAGTCGCGATAAATTCGGGATTTCTCAACGGGATGAAAACGGCCGACGCGATAAAGGCCGTCTGCCGCTACGCCGAAGACAAGAAGATCGGAAAGCCCACGATCAGCTACCGGATACGCGACTGGCTGATTTCGCGCCAGCGCTACTGGGGCTCTCCGATCCCGATGATCTATTGCAAGGGCGCGTGCGGAATCGTTCCGGTGCCGGATGAGCAGCTCCCGGTCCGGCTGCCCACGATGAAGGAATATCAGCCGTCGGGCACCGGACGCTCGCCGCTTGCCAACGTTCCCGAATTCGTCAACACCACCTGCCCGAAATGCGGAGGGCCGGCCGAGCGCGAGACCGACACGCTCGACGGCTTCGCATGCTCGTCGTGGTACTTCCTGCGCTTCGCCTCGCCGCACGAAGACAAGGTCCCGTTCGACCGCAAGGCCGTGGATTACTGGCTGCCGGTCGATCTCTACGTCGGCGGCGCCGAGCACGCCGTGATGCATCTGTTGTACGCGCGGATGTGGACCAAGGTGATGTACGACGCGGGGATGATCGGCTTCAAGGAGCCGTTCCCGGTGCTGCGCAACCAGGGGATGGTGTGGGCGGCAGACGGGCAGAAGATGTCCAAGTCGAAGGGCAACGTCGTAACGCCCGACGCGATGATCGAAAAGTACGGCGCCGACGCTCTAAGGCTCTGGGAACTCTTCATGGGCCCGTTCGACGAGCCGACCAACTGGAACGAGGACGGGGTCGCGGGAACCGAGCGCTACCTCGGACGCGTATGGACGATGGTGCGCCGATACGTCGGAGCCGGTGCGCCCGAGGGCAATCCCAACGCCGAGACGCTAAAGCGCGCGCACAAGACGATTCGCACCGTGACCGACCATATCGAGCGCCTCAGGTTCAACACCGCGGTCGCGACGATGATGGATCAGCTCAACTACCTCGCGCGGCTCAAGCCAGAGGAGGCGGGACGGTTTGCAATCGAATCGTACGTGCTGATGCTCGCGCCGATGGCGCCGCATGCGTGCGAGGAGATGTGGCGCGCGCTCGGGCACGGCACGTCGATTCATCTGGAGCCGTGGCCGCGCTTCGACCCCGAGCTTACGCGCGAGGAAACCGTGACCGTGGTCGTGCAGGTCAACGGCAAGGTGCGCGACCGGCTCGAAATCGCGGTCGGCACCGCCGAGGATGAAGTTCGCGCGATGGCGCTTGCGAGCGAGAACGTCAAGAAGCATCTCGGCGGCAAGGAACCGCGCAAGGTGATCTACGTCCCGGACAAGCTGCTCAGCATTGTCGCCTGAGCCGAGGCGGCGATGCAGGCGCGCCCGAACTCACGAAGCGGTGCGCAGTCTGTCGAAGCCTGCGTCGAGGTCCGCGATCAGCTCCTGCGGATCTTCGAGCCCGGCGTGGATTCGGATGCACCACGCGTCTTCGTTCTGCGGCGTTTCCGGCCGGTAGCGGCTTACCCGAAACGGCGCCGCGAGGCTCTCGAATCCGCCCCACGAATAGCCCATCCCGAAAAATTTGAGCCCGTCGAGCATCGCGGCCAGCGCCTCCTTGGTAACTCCCGGCTTGAACTTGAAGGCAAACAGGCCCGACGCGCCGAGAAAGTCGCGCTTCCATAGCGCGTAGCCGGGATCGTCTTCGAGCGCCGGATGCAACACGCGCTCGACCTCGGGCCGCGTCTTGATAAAGCGCGCGAGCGCGAGGCCGTTCTCCTGATGCACCGCGAGACGCACCGCGAGCGTGCGTATCCCGCGAATCGCGAGATAAATGTCGTCCGGCCCGGCCATCATGCCGAGTTCGCGATGCGCCCGCTTGAGCGTGTGCCACAGGTCTTCCCTGCACGTGATCGTTCCGAGCATCGCGTCCGAATGCCCCACGATGTATTTCGTCGCGGCCTGGATAGAAACGTCAACGCCATGCTCGAACGGCTTGAAGAAAAGCGGCGACGCCCACGTATTGTCCATCATCACGATTGCGCCGCGTTCGTGCGCGACGCGCGCGAGCGCCGGGATGTCCTGCACCTCGAACAGGCCGCTGGAGGGCGACTCGACGTACACGACGCGCGTGTTTGGGCGCATCAGGGCGGCTATGTCCGCACCGACCAGAGGATCGTACAGTGTGGTTTCGATTCCGAATTTTTTCAGTATCGACTCGCAAAAGCGGATGGTCGGCTGATAGGCGCCGGCCGTGAGCAGCAGATGGTCGCCCGCGGAAAGAAACGCCATCAGCGCGGTCGTGATCGCCGCGAGGCCCGACGGCGCAAGCCGGCAGTGAGCGGCGCCCTCGAGTTGCGCGACCGCTTCCTCGAGCGAGGCGCTGGTGGGGGTGCCGAGCCGTCCGTAAGCGAAGCGGAATTCGGCGGGATCGTCGGCGGCGGCCTCGAACTCCGCGAAGGTTTTGAAAACGATCGTCGATGCCCGGTAGACGGGAGTGTTGACCACGCCGTAATGGGCGTGCGGATGGCGGCCCGCGACAACCGCGACAGTTTGGTCCTTCATGGCGATAGTTGTGCTTCAGGACATGGCGGCGGCACAAGCCCGCCGTGCCTTGCGGCACTTGAAGGCCGCCGGGCAGCATGCGATCCTGCCGCGCGGAACGCAAAATCGGGTTTTTCGCCTTCGGGCACGATACATAAAGGAGTCCTACGCAAATGGCCGAGCAGGTACTCACGGTCGCGCGCCGCGAAAATTACGCCGTTCTCACGCTCAACCGCCCCGAAAAGCGCAACGCGCTCAATCAACCGCTGATCGAGGCGCTCAACTTGGCGCTCGCGCAGTTCGAAAACGACAGGGAGATCCGCGCATTGCTGCTCTGCGGCGAAGGCTCCAGCTTCTGCGCCGGCATCGACCTGAAGGAAGTGGACGAAGCCCAGGCGGGCCACAATCCGACCTCGCTCGAATCCGTCTTCGGCCGCCTCGAACGCTTCCCGGTCCCGACCATCGCCTCGGTTCAGGGAGCCGCGCTCGCCGGAGGGCTCGAACTCGCGCTCCATTGCGACCTGCGGGTCGCCGGCGACAACGCGAAACTCGGGATGACGCTCGGACGGGTCGGCCTGATGGTGCCTTACGACTTCACGCGCAAGCTTATCGAGGTCTGCGGCTCAGCCAATACGGCGCGGATTCTCTACACCGCCGATGTCTTCGACGCGAACGAGGGCCGCGCGATGGGCCTGGTTCACGAGGTCGTGCCGTCGGCGAAGCTCAAGGAACATTCGCTCGCACTCGCCGAGAAGGTCGCGGGCAACGCGCCGCTTTCGTTGCGCGCGATGAAGGCAACGGTGCGCCGATGCCTAAGCCAATCGTTCGACGCATGGCATCTGGACCTGCTCGACGTGGCGCGCCAGGTGCGCCAAAGCATGGACGCGAAGGAGGGAGTGCGCGCGTTCCTGGAGAAGCGAAAGCCCGTCTGGCGCGCCGAATAGGCGAGTCGCACCATCCCCTTCCCCCGCCCTTCGTCGGTCTCATTTTTGGCCTGGGAGAATGCGGGGTGACGGATGCGGTCGCGACGGGTGCTGATAGATGCGCAACCGCCATGTGATGCGGTTGGCCCGAAAGCATCCCGCGCGGCGACCCATGGTCGCGGTGCTGACTTGCACGATGAGCAAGTTTGACCTATACGGCGAATTGGGAATCGGAGAGGCGAAACCAATTTTCCGGCAGAAACCGCTCGCAGCGCGTAATCGCGCCTGCGTGAAATAACCCCCCTCTGGACAGGCAAGCCGCGCGCCTGACGGCGGAATGGCGATAGACGCACGAGTTGGCCGAAGCTTTGGCAGCCGCAGCGGAAATTCCAGCTTGCACGCATCGGCGAGATGCGCAAACCCATCATAGCTTGACCGTGACGCGGATTTTAGGAGTGAAACAATGAAAACAGCGATATGCCCGATCCTCGGCATCGATTTCCCCCTGGTGGCGTTCAGTCATTGCCGCGACGTCGTGGCGCAGGTCAGCCGCGCGGGCGGCTTCGGCGTTCTCGGCGCGACCGCGTTTACGCCCGATCAGCTCGAACTCGAGCTCAAGTGGATCGACGAGCATATAGACGGCAAGCCCTACGGCGTTGACGTGCTCATTCCCGAAAATCTGTCGATCAAAAACGAGAAGGACGTGACTTACGCAACCCTGGCCGAGCGGATTCCGCAAAAACACAAGGACTTTATCCGCGACCTGATGGCTACGCACGGGATCGATCCCACGCAGGTGGTGGAGCAGCGCGGTAACGCGCGCATCTCGATGCAGCAGGAAAACGCCATGAAGCTCCTCGAGGTCTCCTTCCGCCATCCCATCAAGCTAATCGCGAACGCACTCGGGGTGCCCCCGCAGGAGATGCTCGATCTCGGACATCGGCACGGCGTTCCGGTCGCCGCGCTGGTGGGAGCGCCGGAGCATGCGGTCCGTCAGGCCAAGGCGGGCGTTGACATAATCGTCGCACAGGGCGGCGAGGCGGGAGGCCACACCGGCGAGGTCGCAACGATCGTGCTGGTTCCGCAGGTTCTCCGCGCAATCAAACCGATCCGCAACGTTCCCGTGCTCGCGGCCGGCGGCATCATGACCGGTCGCCAGATGGCTGCCTGTATCGCGATGGGCGCGGCCGGCGTTTGGACCGGCTCGGTATGGCTGGCGACCAACGAATCCGAAACCAGCGAAATCTTCCGCGAAAAAATGATTGCGGCGCGCTCGCGCGACACGGTCCGCTCGAGGTGCAGAACCGGCAAGCCAACCCGCCAGCTCAGATCGACGTGGACGGATGCATGGGAAGGACCGAATAGTCCGGGCTCGTTGCCGATGCCGATGCAGAGCCTGATCAGCGAACCCATCCTTGCCGCCGCGCAGCGGGCCGCGGAAAAAGGCAATCCGAAGGCACGCGAGATGGTTACCTATTTCGTCGGCCAGGGCGTCGGGTTGGTCGATAGCGTGAAGTCGTGCCGGACGGTCGTCAAGGAGTTCATGGAAGAATTCGCCGAGGCGGTCGGCGACCTCAACGCGGCGGTCGAGGAATAGTAACTACCGCAAAAGCGCGAGCCGGTTCGAGTCGGGGGCGCTAACAGCTCGATTCCTGAGGTGCGGCCTATGGCAATCCGTGAATACGCGTCCTTCGACGGTCTTGCTCTTGCGGAGTTGGTCCGAAAGGGCGAAGTGACGCCGCTCGAACTGCTCGAGGAGGCGATCGCGCGCGTCGAGAAGCACAATCCGAAGCTCAACGCGGTCGTCTACAAGTTCTATGACCGGGCGCGCGAGACGGCGCGCGCGCGCCGCGTGGGCAGCGCTCCGTTCGAGGGCGTGCCGCTTCTGCTGAAGGACATCCTCGGCGATTGCGCCGGCGTTCCCACGCGATGGGCCACCAGTTACGTTCCGGAAGTTCCGGCGCCCGCGGACTCCGAGCTGGTCGCGCGTTACAAGCGCGCGGGATTCATCCCCTTCGCGAAGACCAACGTGCCCGAGTTCGGCCTGGTGCCGACCACCGAATCGCGCCTTTACGGGCCGGCGCACAATCCCTGGAACCTCGCGCATAGCACTGGCGGTTCGAGCGGCGGTTCGGCCGCCGCGGTCGCGGCTGGAATCGTGCCGATCGCCCACGCCAACGACGGCGGCGGTTCAATCCGTATTCCGGCCGCGTGCTGCGGGCTGGTCGGGCTCAAGCCGTCGCGGGCGCGAAATTCGCTCGCCCCGATGGCCGGCGATCTGATCAACGGGCTCATCGTTGAGCACGTCGTGACTCGCACAGTGCGCGACTCGGCGGCGGTGCTCGACGCGACCGCCGGAGCGGTGCCCGGCGATCCGTATATCGCACCTCCTCCCGCGCGGCCGTGGCTGGATGAAGTTTCGAATCGGCCCGGACGGTTGCGAATCGCGTTTCATACCAGGGCGCTGGACGGCGGCCCGATCCATCCGGACGCCGTCGAAGCGGTGACGCGCGCGGCGAAACTCTGCGGCGAACTCGGGCATGAAGTCGTCGAAGACGCGCCGAAGTTCGACCTGATGGAGATCATGCCGGACTTCACCGTGGTGTGGACGACTTCGATTGGCTATTCGATTGAGGCCGCAAAACGGCTCATCGGCCGCGCACCGGAGCGCGAGCAACTCGAAAGCCTGACCTGGAACCTCTACGAACTCGGCAAGGGAATCACCGCCGCGCAGTATCTCGTTGCGATAAACGGTCTGCAGCGCTTCTCGCACGGCTTTGCGCGCTTCTTCGAGAAGTACGACCTGTGGATGACGCCGACGCTCGGGCTTCCGCCGGTAAAACTCGGCGAAATCGACCTGACCAGCCCCAACGCCAACATGTTCAACCCGATTATCGCGCAGTTCGCGAATCTGAACCCGCTCTATAATGTGACCGGGCAGCCGGCGATCACGCTTCCTCTGTACTGGAATCGCGACGGGCTTCCGCTCGGCGTGAGCTTCGGCGCGCGTTTCGGCGACGAGGCGACTCTCTTCAGGATCGCGAGCCAGCTCGAACAGGCCGCGCCGTGGAAGGATCGCAAACCGCCCGTGTGGGGCTAGAGTGGCGAATCAGCGGTCCGTAGAGCTGTCTGGGAGAGATCGTGACGGGGCAGCACCTGGGCAGTATGGAAGCGCGGACCGAATAGCGAATTGCGACGCAAGGTGGCCACATGCCGGTATCCATTGCGCGGCAATATGTTAAGCGTGATCGGGCTGTTGGATGCAGCCACGGCGAAGATGCGACCACCGTGTGAATCGAGCCACCAGCGCCTCAAAAAGAAGCCCAGCGGCCTGTAAAGGCTGCAACCGCGAAACTCGGGGAGAACATAGGCAGCACTGATCTCAGAATCGCCCGGAGCGAGCACCAGGAACGGGCGCTTTGCGGGGTAAGGATAGATCCACAGCACACCGGCGATCTGCCCATTTTTTTCCGCAATCGCGCAATACCGGGCGCCGTTGATTTCATCGCGCCAGAACTCATTCGGGAGGTCCTTGCGCCTGCTCCTATGCTCGCGAAGCCGGTCGAGGGCGTCGGCGTAAAATCGGACGCCGGGGGGGGCGTCGAGCGGCTCATTTTTCTGGCTCAGATGGATGTGAAAGTCGAGCGGCTTCAGAGCGGCCATGACTGCGCGTGGAAGATGCGAAACGCCGTCGAAACTCGCCAAGCCACGAACGGCAGTTATGATCCCCATGTCCCCAAGTATAGCCCTCGCTGCAACCCGGCCGGCGTTACTTAGTAACCGAAAAGGAACGAGCCGACGATGATCGGTAAGGCCGCGCCGTCGAAGGATTGCAGGCCGCTCGCGCGGGACTAGCCGCGGGCGAGCGCCTTGCGTATCGCGGCGGCGCGCTCGAGAAGCGTATTCGGGATGTTCAGCGTGCCCGCGACGTTCGAATAGGGAAACAGCCGGGCATTGATATGCGCGTGGAGCGGAAGTCCCTCGCCCTGATGGATTTCGTAATCGAGCGGAAGCGGCCCGAGGATGCGCAGGATACGATAGAGCGCGTGCGCGAATTCGCGAACCCTGGCGGGTTCGAGGTCCGTCAAAAGCCCGCGGAACTCGGGCATCACGACGTCATAGCTTCGTGGAAACGCGCCGATCGGGCTCGCGTAGGTGACGACCCCGTCGGTGCTGTCGATAATCAGGCCCAGGCGCTCGAACAGCTCGATCATCTCGTTCCATAGATTCGGATTCTCGCGTTCGGCGCGCGCCTCGGCCTGGATTGCGGGCAGCGGCTCGGGAGAACCGATTATCTGCTGATGGGGATGCGGCTGCGAGGCGCCCGACTCGCGTCCCTGGTTCTTGCGCACAATCGCCGACCGGACCTGCTGATTCTCCATCGCGCGGCGCATCACGCGCGCGTCGGTCGCGATAAGCCGGGCAAAGTGCTCCTCACCGAGAATCCCGGTGAAGAGCAGGTCGCCCACCGAGCGCGGCCGGTCAATGAAGTGACGCGGGTCCTCGATCACGATGTAGGATTCGTTGCGTCCGCCGGTCAGTTCGCTCGGGATGCGCGGGAAGAGGTTGTTGATCACGCGGATTACCCATTCCGCGCCGTCCTGCGACGGATCGCCGGTCCATCCGGACACCTCCTCGCGCGCAAGACGGAAAAGCTCCGCCGTGGTCTGATTCTCGTTGCCGGGGCAGAACGGGCAGACGGAGGTCGCGTGGCGAACCGCCTCGTCGCTGAGCGGCGGAGCCTCGGGGCCCGGATGCTCATGGGCGCTGAGCGTGAAGGCGAAGCTCTTTCCGCTCAGGTCTACAACATATGAAACCACGCCGGTCACCGGATTTTTGATCCAGACCAGCGCACCATCACGAATCTCGTACTCGATAGCCATCGAAAGCGTACTCACCTTTAACAACTGGCTTGCGGGTTTTTCAACGCGCGCGCGTTCTCGGCGCGCCTGACCCGGTGCGCGAGCGTGTGGAGGAATCGCCCGCTACCGTGTCGTAAGCCCGCCTTACCTTGACTTCGAAAGTCAGGTACTCTATTCAGTTGATGGGAAGGAGCCCGAAAGGGCTGCGGGACGAAAATCGGGGACTGGCGATCCGCCACGAGCGGATACCGGCCCTTTTTTTTGGCTTGCGGCTCGTCCCGTCAGCACGCTGATCAAATACGATGCCACCAGTTAAGAAATATTTGTTCACACCGGGACCGGCTGCTGTGCCTCCGGAAGTACTGCTCGAGATGGCGCAGCCGATCATTCACCATCGCACACCCCAGTTCTCCGCGGTGCTCGATCAGGCGCGCGAACGCCTGAAACCGCTGTTCGGAACGCAGCAGGAAGTGATCCTGTTCGCCGCTTCGGGCACCGGCGCGATGGAGTCCTCGGTTACCAACCTGCTCTCGCCCGGCGAACACGCCATCTTCGTCAACGGCGGCAAGTTCGGTGAGCGATGGGGCAAGATGCTCAAGACGTATGGGATGGTGCCCCATGAGATAAAGGTCGAATGGGGCCGCGGCGTTCGTCCCGGAGAAATCGAGGACGCGCTCAAGGCCCATCCCGAAGCGCGGGCGGTCTTTGTGCAAGCGAGCGAAACCTCGACCTGCACGCTTCATCCGGTGGCCGAGATCGGCAAAATAACCCGCAATCGCGACGTTCTGCTCGTGGTTGACGGAATCACCTCGGTCGGCGTCTTCGAGCAGAAGATGGATGAATGGGGTGTCGACGCGCTCGTGACCGGAAGCCAGAAGGCGCTGATGCTGCCGCCGGGACTCGGGATGATCGCGCTCTCGCCGCGCGCCTGGGACAGCGTGAAAAAAAGCAAGACGCCCCGCTTTTACTTCGACCTGAGCCGCGAACTGAAGGCCCAGCGCGAAGAGCATACGACGGCTTTCACGCCCGCCGTGTCGCTGATCTCGGGCCTCAACAAGTCGCTCGAGATGCTTCATGCCGAGGGACTCGAGAAGGTTTACGCGCGCCACGCAATTATGGCGGAAGCAACGCGCGACGCGGCCCGGGCGTTGGGAATGAAGCTTATCTCGCCCGACAGTCCCGCGCCGGGCGTGACCGGAATCCTTGCTCCCGAGGGAATTGATACCGGCAAGGTGGTCAAGTACATGCGCGACACGCTTGGCGTGTCGGTCCAGGGCGGCCAGGACCAGATGAAGGGCCGGCTTGTGCGTATCGGGCACATGGGCAACTTAAGCCCGTTTGATATGCTGGTTGCGGTGAGCGGTCTTGAAATCGCCCTGCGGCATCAGGGTATGGACGTCCAAATGGGGGCAGGCGTAGCCGCAGTGCAAGCCCGTATCGCAAGGGGTGTGTAAGCGCAGATGGCGCAAAAGTTTCGTGTCCTTTTGAGTGACTCGCTGGCGGCCGCCGGAATCGAAGTCCTGAAGAGCCATCCCGAGTTTGAAGTCGACATAAAGACCGGGCTCAAGCCGCCCCAGCTTGCAGAGATAATCGCGCCCTACGACGCGCTGGTGATCCGGAGCGCGACCAAGGTCACGCGCGAAGTCGTCGAGCACGCCGACTCGCTCAAGGTGATCGGACGCGCCGGCGTCGGCATTGACAACGTCGACCTCGAAGCTGCGACCCGGCGCGGAATCGTGGTGATGAACAGCCCGACGGGCAACAGCGTCACCACCGCCGAGCATGCAATCTCGATGATGATGGCGCTGGCGCGCCATATCCCGGCCGCCAACGCCGCGCTCAAGGGCGGCAAATGGGACCGCGGCAAGTTCACCGGCGCCGAGATCTGCAACAAGACTCTCGGCGTCATCGGACTCGGCAATATCGGCCGTATCGTCGCCGACCGCGCGCTTGGCCTCAAGATGAAAGTGATCGGGTTCGACCCGCTCGTGACCGCCGAAGCCGCTTCCCGGGCCGGCGTCGAGCTGGTCGGCCTCGACGAGCTGTTCGAGCGCTCCGACTTCATCACGGTTCACGCCCCGTTGACCGACGACACGCGCGGACTGATCGGACGAGCCGCCTTCGAGCGGATGAAAAAGGGCGTGCGCATCATCAATTGCGCCCGCGGCGGAATCGTTGACGAGGAGGCGCTCGTCGAAGCGCTCAATTCGGGCAAGGCCGCGGGAGCGGCGCTCGACGTTTTCGAGCAGGAGCCTCCTCCGGCCGACCATCCCCTGCTCAAGCTCGACAGCGTGATCGTCACGCCGCATCTCGGCGCCGCGACCGACGAGGCGCAGGTGCAGGTCGCCGTCGATATCGCTCATCAGGTCAGCGACTTCCTGCTCGAGGGAACCGTCCGCAACGCGGTGAACATCCCGGCGCTCTCGCCCAAGGAACTCGAGGCGCTGGAACCGTACATGAAGCTCGCCGAGAAGCTCGGCCGCCTGGCCGCGCAGCTCATCAGCGAGGCGCCCAGCCAGGTCACGGTCGGTTTCGCCGGCGACGCCGCGAGCCTCAACACCGAGCCGATCACGGCGGCCGTGATCAAGGGAATTCTGAGCTCGTTCCTCGACGAGCCGCTCAACTTCGTCAACGCGCCCTTCCTTGCCCGCGAGCGCGGAATCAACGTGACCGACACCCGCTCGCGCGAGAAAATCGACTACGTCAACATGCTCACGGTCAACGTGAAGACCCGCGTGGGCGAGCATGAAGTCTCGGGCGCGGTGCTGGGCAGAGCGCCCAGGATCGTGCGCATCGACGGCTATCGCGTCGAGACGGTCCCCGAGGGCTACCTGCTGATGCTGCACAACCGCGACGTTCCCGGCGTTGTCGGAGCCGTCGGAACCATCCTGGGGCAGGCGGGAATCAATATCGCGGGGCTTGAATTGGGACGTGACCGGATCGGCGGGATGGCGCTAAGTCTCGTCGAAGTGGACGAAGCGGTGCCGGCCGCCGTGCTGGAGCGCCTTAAGACCATCCCGGCCATCACGTCCGCCTCGCTGCTCAAGCTCTGAGCGAAAGCGCTTTTGTGCGGGGTCATACAATCAGGGCATTGGCGCGCCATCGGTTTGCGGCGCAGGCGCCTCATCGGATGACGCTATGAGAACAGTGGCGGTGGTCGGCTCGCAGTGGGGCGACGAGGGCAAGGGGAAAATCGTCGACCTGCTCGCGGCGGACGCTGACGTAGTGGTTCGCTTTCAGGGCGGAAACAACGCCGCCCATACGCTGGTCGTGAACGGCGAGAAATTCGTGCTGCGCCTGGTGCCCTCGGGCGCGCTGCACGACGGCAAGGTATGCGTGGTCGGCTCCGGAACCGTGGTCGATCCCTTCGCGCTGCTCGAGGAAGTCGACGCGCTCAAAAAGCGCTCATTCCTCGTCGGAGACAACCGGCTCCGCCTCAGCTACGACGCGCATATGGTGATGCCGTATCATCGCGCGATCGACCGCGCGCGCGAAGCTCGCCTCGGCAAGAGCGCAATCGGCACGACCGGCTTCGGAATCGGCCCGGCGTACGAAGACAAGATGTCGCGCCAGGGATTGCGCTTCGACGATCTCGTGGACTGGAAGACCTTCCGCGAGAAGCTCGAACGCAACATCGCGGAGAAAAACCTTTACCTGAAGTCCGTCCTCAAGGCCAAGCCGCTCAACGGCGGCGAGTTGGTCGAGGCGATGCAGAAGCTGCGCCGGCGCATCCTGCCCTATCTCTGCGACACGGGCGCATTCGTCGCCGACGCGGTCCGCCGGGGACAGCGCGTTCTTTTCGAGGGCGCGCACGGCACGATGCTCGATATCGATTACGGCACTTACCCGTTCGTTACATCCTCGAACTGCATCGCAAGCGCGGTGTTCGCCGGCGGCGGCCTGCCGCCCGGAAAGCTCGACGCGACCCTCGGAATCAGCAAGGCGTACACGACCAGGGTCGGCTCGGGTCCGTTCCCGAGCGAAATCCATGGCAAGCTCGGCGATCGGCTTCGCAGCGAGGGCGGAGAGTTCGGCAGCGCGACCGGACGGCCGCGGCGTATCGGATGGTTCGACGCGGTGCTATCGCGCTACGCGGTCAGAGCGAACGGGATGTGGGCGCTGGCGGTCACCAAACTCGACGTGCTGAGCGGAATCGATCCGGTGAAGATCTGCGTCGCCTACACGGTCGGCAAGGAGCGGCACGACGAGATGCCGCCGGCGCGTCATGCGCTTGCCAAGGCGAAGCCGGTTTACGAAGAGATGCCCGGATGGAGCGGCAGTCTGAACGGCGCGCAATCGCTCGAAGACCTGCCGCCCAACGCGCGGCGTTATATCGAACGGCTCGGCGAACTGGCCGGAGTGCCGATCGCGATGGTCGGCGTGGGCGCCTCGCGCGACGCGACGATCGTGCTCAGGAACCCGTTCCGCGACTGACAAGCGCTGACATCGCGCCTTCCCATTAGCAACCTCGCCTCTACGCCGGAACGCCGCGTCAGGCCAGGCATGACGCGGCAAGGCTCGAGAGCGCGACGCCGCGCCGTCCCTGCCTGAGATCGTTGCGGTCGAACCCGTTGGTGCAGTAGGCGAACGAGATTCCGGTCGCCGGATCGGCCCATCCGATTTGTCCGCCCGCGCCGCCGTGCCCGAAGGCAAGCGGCGAGTTGGTCTTGCCGAAACCGCGGAAATTCGCGAAGCCGTCGTCGCCCGCTATCCACACGCCGAGCGCCCGGTTGCATCGCACGTTGAACACGGGATCGCGCAGATCGCCGCTGCGCACGACGAGCGCGTCCTTGAGCGTCTCGGGCTTCCAGAGCGGTTCGCCGTTCACGCCGCGATTGTGCAGCAATCCCTGGTAAAAGAGCGCCAGATCGCCGGCCGTGGTGATTCCGCCGCCGCCCGGAACGCCTGATTCGCGCGCGGCGGGATTGTTGAAGCCGAGTATCGCCGTTTCAGTGATTTCGGTTTCCGGCCGTGGCGGAAGCCCGAGCTTTTTGCGCTCCTCGTCGCTGAGCGGTTCGCCGACATAAACGACGTCGGCGGCTCTCGCGCCAAGCTCGCGCGGAAGTCCCACGAAAAGCTCGGGCAGCCCGAGCGCAAGCGCGATCCGCTCGCGCACGAACGCGCGAAAATCGCGCCCCGAACGCCGGTCGATTATCTCGCCGAGTACCCAGAAGCCGGAGGTTGGATGGTATTCGTAGCGGCTTCCGACCGGCCATTCGAGCCGCCATTTGGAGAACCGCTCGAGCCGCTTTGCGCGGTCGTTCCATTCCGATTGCGGATAGGGCGCGTTGGGAAAGCCGCCGACATGGAGCATCACCTGCTCGACCGTGATGACGTCCTTACCGTTGGTGCCGAACTCGGGGATTATGTCGGCGACGCGCTCGCGCACGTCGAGCCTGCCCTCGCCGATTAGAATCCAGATTGCCGAGGAGATAATCGCCTTGGTGCAGGAAAAGATGGTGTAGAGCGTGTCGTTGGCGGCGGATTTATCGACGCCGCCCTGCACGGCGCGCCCGAACGTCTTCATCGCGGCGATTTTCCCGTTGCGCGCGATCGCGACCTGGGCCGACGGCAGAAGACCTTCGCTGACCTCGCGCCCGGCGCGCTCGAGCAGCGCGTCGACCTTGGCGGGATCGAGACCAACCACCCTGGGATTCTCGGCAAAGAAATGAGCCTGCGGCATCGGGAGTGTCCCCCTCAGACGGATTCTGCCGAAGACCTAGCACATCCCGACGAGAAAGCGTCAGCGCTGCGTTGGCGCGGGCGGGCTATTGCGGGCGTACTTCGGGGCCTTGCGCGGCGATCCATCCCGCGCGTCCGGGAAGCGTCTTTCGCACCACTTCGCAGAGCGGAAGCTCGGCGCCGTTGAGACGCCCGGCGATTTCCTCCAGCCGGACGAACCTCGCGCCGCGCTCCTTGAGCGCGCGGATGAGCCGCGCGAACGTTTCGAGCTGACCCATCCCCTCGGTTTCCGCGTGGATCGTGTGCACGTTGAGCGCGTCTTCGCGGAATTGTTCGAGGTAAAAGCGCTGCAGCGAGTCGCCGTCGGAAAGATCGCGCCGCCCCATCACTTCGTCGAGCGTGGGAAGCGTGGTCGGTATCTCGGGCGTGCGGTACGTGCGCCCATCAATGACGCATCGATAGGGCGCAACGCCGCGCGTGTCGCTTCGATAGGCGAGTTGCGCCTCGTCGAGCACCGCGAGCGCGGTCGCATTGGTGCGCCATCCGGGCGCCGCGAAGCTGCGCGCCGGCTCGGAAAAAATCGCGCGATACGCTTCGCGCGCCTCGTCGAGCTCCTCGCGGATTCCCGCCTCGCCGAGCCCGTCGATCCAGTCCTGCCATCGGACGTGATCGTAGCCGTGGATCCCGACCTCGAAGCCGGCGCGCTTCAATTGACGCATCAACTCCGGATACGCAAGCGCAATCGGACGCGACGGAAGCAGCGTGCCCGACAGCACAGTCCGAAGCCCGTACATCCTGACTGCCCGCGTGCGGAACATCTTGGAGACGAAGCCGCGGTTGCGCAGCGCGCGAATCACGGCGCGCCCGGAATTGTCCGGACCCATCGTGACGAAGAACGTCGCCGTCACCTGCTCTCGCTCGAGCAACTGGCGAAGCCGCGGCACGCCGTCGCCGAGACCCTGATGGGTATCAACGTCGATTTTGAGCGCGACTTCCATGGCAAGCGAAGCGCCGACGCCTCAGGCGCCCTGCTGGGCGCGGAACCACTCCATCGAGAGAGCGGTGCCTTCGCGCAGCGTGATCTTGGGCGACACGCCGAGCAGCGTCTTCATCTTCGTGTTTTCGGGGACGCGGCGCGGGATGTCCTCGTAGCTCTTGCCGTAAATCTCTTCCTGCTTGACGAACTTTATTTTCGACTTTGAGGGGCCGAAAAGCTCGAGCATCAGCTTGGCGAACTCCAGCACCGAGGTCTCGACGTCGGTGCCGATATTAATCGCATGGCCGTCGGCCTCGGGCTTGAGCCCGGCGAGCATCGTCGCCTCGACCGCGTCGGTCACGTACGTGAAGCATCGCGTCTGGCTTCCGTCGCCGATAACCGTGAGGTCGGCGCCGCGCAGCAACTGGCCCATGAAGATCGTGAACAGCCGCCCGACGTCGACTTTGTCCAGGCGCGGGCCGTACACGTTGAAGTAGCGGAGCACCGTCACCGGAAGGCCGAGCTTCTGGTAGGCGAAGCAGAAATGCTCGCCGACCGCCTTGGAGGTCGAGTAGCACCAGCGGTCGATCGTGGTCGCGCCTAGCACGCGATCGTCGTCCTCGCGCCAGGGAACCTTGGGATTGCGCCCGTACACTTCCGAGGTCGAGCTGAACACGACCTTCTTGCTGTACTTGTAGGCCGCCTTGAGCACGTTCTGCGTGCCGTTCACGTTGACGTTCAGCGTTTCGTACGGGTCGCCGACGTAATGCTCGACGCCGACCACCGCCGCCAGGTGATAGATGAGATCGACCTTGGCCGCGAGCCCGTCGATCAGCTCGGGATTCAGCACCGAGTCGTGCACATAATGGAAGCGTGGGGTGTCGAGCAGATGGCGCACTTTGGCGATCGAACCCATGTCGAGCACGAAGACCTCGTCGCCGCGCGCGATAAACGCGTCCGACAGATGGGAGCCGAGAAATCCTGCTCCGCCGGTGATCAGAACCTTCATGGAACCTCCGCTACACGATTGCGCGCGGGCCTTTGCCGCCCGCCGCAAGAAACTCGCGCGCCGCGCCCTCGGCTTCGCCTTCGAACTGAACGCGCGTGATGATCAATGTTCCCTCGCCCGCCGCGACTTCGACGCCGCCTTCGGCGGTCTCGCCAAGAATAGTGCCCGCGGGCGCACGCTCTCCGCTCTCTTCGCCGATACTCGCCCGCCAGACGAACAGCTTGCGGCCGCCGGCGTAGCAGAACGCGCCCGGATAAGGATGCGTGACGGCGCGCACCAGGTTGAAGATGCGTCGCGCGGGCCATCGGAAGTCTATCCGTCCGTCCTCGGGACGGCGCCGTCCGTAGTAACTTCCCTTCGACAAATCCTGGGCGCGGCGCGGCGCGCGTCCGGCGGCGACAAGCGGATGGAAGTCGCGAATCAGGCTCGCGCCGAGCGGCACCAGCTTGCGATAGAGCGTAAGCGCCGTGTCGCTGTCCTCGATCGGGACCGCGCGCTGCGCGATTATATCGCCCGCGTCCGCCCGCGCGACCATCTGATGAAGCGTCACGCCCGCTTCGCGCTCGCCGTTCACCAGCATCCAGTTGACCGGCGCGCGCCCGCGGTATGCCGGCAGGAGCGAGCCGTGAAGATTGTAGGCCCCGAGCGGCGCAAGCTTCAGCACCGCTTCGGGCAGCAGATGGCGATAGTAGAAGGAATAGATGGCCGCGGGCCTCATCGATTCAATCCGCGCTATCCATTCCTCGCCGATTCGTTCCGGCGTGTGGACCGGAATCGATTGCCGGCGCGCAAGTTCCGCGCACGAATGCCACCAGATTTCCTCGTTCGGGTCGTCCTCGTGCGTGAAGAGCGCGACAACCGGCGCGCCCATCGCAAGCATCGACTCCATGCAGGCGTGGCCCATCTCGTGATAGGCGAACAGCACGCATCTGGCCCTTCTGACCGCCTCGTCTGGCGCGATGCTCTTCGCCTCCAAGCCGGGCCTCTACGCGCGCCGGTCGCCATCCGGGCCGCCATGCACCGCGCGAACGATATAGGTCGGACGGCGCCTGACCTCGATATAGATTCGGCCGACGTACTCGCCGATAAGGCCGAGCGCGAGAAAGATGAAGCCGACGAACAGGAACAATACGGCGAACAGCGTCCAGACCGCGCCTTCCTGCTGTGGTCCGTAAATCAGCCGGTGCGCGAACAGGACCGCCGCGAATAGCGCGTCCAGAAGAAAGATTCCGAGTCCGAGCAGGCTCAGCGTCTGAATCGGCACCAGGGAAAAGCCGGTGATGAGATTCAGGCTGAGCGTCGCAAGGCGCAGCAGATTGTACTTCGATTCGCCCGCCGCGCGCTCGGCGTGACTCACTGGAATCTCGGCGACGCGCTTTGCGAACGAATTGGCCAGCGCCGGCACGAAGGCCGCCTTCTCGTCGCATTCGACCACCGTATCGACGATATGGCGCCGATAGGCCCGCAGCATGCACCCGTAGTCGTGCATCGGCACGCCCACTATCGCCGAGGTGAGCCGGTTATGCATCCGCGACGCGATGCGCCGATATGGATGATCGTGGCGCTCCTCGCGCCATCCGCCCACCACGTCGTTGCCCGCCTCGATCGCCTCGACGAGGCGCGGAATCTCCTCGGGCGGATTTTGAAGATCGGCGTCGAGCGTAACCACGACCGCGCCGCGCGACTCGCGAAATCCCGCCAGGATCGCCGAGTGCTGCCCGAAATTGCGCGCGAGCTCCACCACCCGCACGCGGCCGACGGCCTCGGCGGCGAATTCGTTCAGAAGCGTGAGCGACTGGTCCGACGAGCCGTCGTCCACGAACACGACTTCCCACGCGCGGTCGAGTCCGTCGAGGACGGGCCTCAGCCTCGACCACAGGTCGCGCAGGTTGCCCGCCTCGTTGTAAACCGGGATAACGATCGAGACGAGTTCGGACGGTTGCTCGACCGCTCCGCGTATCGGCGAAATCTTGCCCTGGGTACTCAAATCCGCGTTGATGAACGCCCTGCCCTCGCACTCGCGTCGCGTGGGCCGGTAAATTGTCGATGCACGAATCCAGTGCATTGTGACAAACCCGGACGGCCTGGGAAAGATAGCTGGCCCGCCCTCTCGCGCGGCCCCCGAAATTCGTGAAAGCAGCCAAAACCCCTCAACAAACCGCAACGCCCGGCGTCCACGCTGTTGACCCGCGCCATCCGCCTCTTAACACTGCATCCGTCATGAAACCGTCGCGTCGTTTCCTGCGCCTTGCCCTGATCGCCACCGCGGCGCTTCTTCTCTATCTTCCGGGACTCGGACGGCCCGCGCTCTGGGAGCCGGACGAGGGGCGTTACGCCGAGATCGCCCGCGAGATGTACCTGAGCGGCGACTACGTTACGCCGCGCAACGATTACGTCCGCTATTTCGAAAAGCCGCCGCTCATGTACTGGGCCGAAACCGCCTCGATAGCGGTGCTCGGCCAAAACGAATTCGCGGTCCGCCTGCCGGCCGCACTTTTCAGCGCCGGTCAGGTGGTCGTCGCCGCGGCGCTCGCGGACGCAATGCTCGGGCCGATCGCGGCGCTGCTTGCGGCGGTTGCACTTGCGCTCAGTCCGCTCTTCTTCGGCTTCGCGCGTTTCGTGACGCTCGACCCCGGACTGTCTTTCTTCATGGTCGCCGCGCTGGCGTCGTTTTACGCGGCGGCGCGCAGCGAAGACTTCGGCTCGGGCGCGGGTCGCCGATGGTTCCGGCTTTCGGCCGCGATGCTCGCGATGGGGACGCTGACCAAGGGTCCGGTCGCGCTTCTGCTCGCGGGAGCGGTCGCGCTTGCGTGGCTCGTGGCCGAAGGACGGACGCGCGAGGCGCTCAGGATGCCGTGGATTTCGAGTATCGCGCTTTTCTGTGCGCTAACGGTGCCATGGTTCGTGCTGGTCGCGGAGCGCAATCCGGGCTTTCTCCGCTTCTTCTTCATCCACGAGCACGTGGACCGCTATCTCAAGGCGACCGAGCACGGATGGGGTCCGTGGTTCTTCGTCCCGATCGTCCTGGCCGGCACCTGGCCGTGGTTTTTCTTCGTTCCTGACGGAGTGCGCGCGATGAGCCGCTCGGGCGAGCGCGTTCGCTCGGACCTTCGGTTCCTGCTCATATGGTTCGGGCTCATCTTCGTATTCTTCTCGATTCCGCGCTCGAAGCTCGGCGAATATATCCTGCCGGCGATTCCCGCGCTCGCGATTGTCGCCGGCGCCGGAATGCAGGCGCTGCTCAGCTTCGACGCGGCGCGAATTCGCAGGACGTTCGGATGGTTCGCCGGAATAAATGTCGCTCTCTCGGCGCTCGCGGCAGCCGCCCTTCTCATCGCGGGCTATCGGCTGCCGCCCGCGATGGTTCGCGACGGCCTGATGATAGCGTCTGCCGTCGCGACAACCGCTGTCGTATGTTTCGCGATAGCGGCACGCGGCCGGCACGCGCGCGCCGCCGTGTTCGCGCTCGTGCTCGGGATGGTTGTCGCGATGGGGCTTGCGTCGCGAGTGCGCAGGGACGCGGCGTCATTGGCCACCTACCGCAATCTTGCCCGCCAGGCGTCGCGCCATCTGGGTCCCGGATGCGTGCTCGCGTCGTATCGCCATTTCGTGCAGTCGCTCCCGTTCTATACGGGCTTTCGCGAGGCGATGGTTTCCTTCCGCGGCGAGCTTGCACCGTTTTCGCGCAGCCCTGACGCGCAGGCCAGTTTCATCCCGAACGACGCCGACCTGAGCCGGATATGGGCCTCGGGCGCCTGCATGGTGCTAATAGCGGACCGGCCCTATCTGCCCCAGCTGTTCAAGGAGCTCAACCCGCGGCCGGTGATAGTCGGATGCGAGGGCAAGAAATTCGCCCTCCTGAACAATCCCGCGAGCGCGTCGGACGCCGATTGCGTGGCGAGAGCGAACGAGCCGCCACCCAAAGCGCGCTAGCTTCGGCGCGGACGATACGTAACTATAACGTGGCGGGGGGAGGAGCATCGCTATGAGGAGGGTGGCGATTTTCATCGGGGCGGTGATGATGGCGGGACTCCTTGCCGGATGCGCCGCCGTCGATCAGGGCAGTGCTGAGACCGCGCTCGCCTCCGGCCGCCTCGACGACGCGGCATCCGATATCCAGGCCGCCCTGTCCCACGACCCCGACAACCTTCAGCTCAAGCAACTCGCCGCACAAATCTTTACTCGAAGGGGGGTCAAGTATTATCAGCAGGGAACGATGATTGCCGCCTCCGACGACTTTCATCGCGCGGTCGATTATTATCCGACCTATGGGATGGCCTACGACTATCTGGGCATGATCGCGTTCCAGCGGCACGACTGGCAGGGCGCGATACGCTACGGGAGCATGGCGGCGGGACTTGAGGGGCAACCGGATCCCGGTTATGTGCGGATGGCGCGCCAAGAGCTGCGCAAGGTTCAGTCGGGAGGCTTTCGGCCGTACGTGCCGGTCCGCAAGCGGCCGAATTCTTCTTACTGACCATGGGCGCCGCAGATAAGATGCCTCCAGGGAAAGCGACCGTGGCGAAAAAAAAGCCCGAGACGCCGAAACTTCAGGCTGGCGTGGTTGAACCTGCCGCGCCCGGCAACGAGCAGCCGCTCGGAAAAACGATGTCGGCCGCGCGCGAAAAACGCGGCCTGTCGCCAAAGGATCTCGCCCGCGAGGCGCACGTCCCCGAGCATTACGTCAAAATGATCGAGAGCGACGACTACTCGCTCATCTCCGACCAGCTTTACCTGCTGCCGTTCCTGCGCCGTTACGCGCAGTTCGTCGGCCTCGACCCCGAGGATATAGCGGGACGCTTCGTCCGCGAGGTTCAACGCTCCGACGTGAGCGCGGCGCGGATGTCCGAGCCGATCCCGATGGTCGAGCGCAGGCAGCGCTCGGACCGCCGTGTCATCGTCGCCGCGACGTTCGCCCTGGTCTTCGCGCTGGTGGCAGCCGGGGTCGTGATCTGGCATCTGCGCACGCGCAGAATCGCGGCGGTCGCGGCGCCTGCAGCCGTGAGCGTCCCGCCCGCGCATCAGGCGTCGGCCGCGCCTTCATCCGCCGCCGCGCCGATACCCGCCGACAAATCCGCTCCCGATACCCGTTGAAATCGGCAAGCCGCAAGAAACTCGCGCGCCGTCTGGACGCTTGTCTGGGCCCGCGCGATGATTATTTTTGCCGCTGGAAGCTGAAACTCCGGAACAGGAGGTGACAGACGCGATGGCGAAGGAGATTACCAGATGGTCACCGCTTCGGGAGTTGGATAATTTGCGGCGGGGCTTCGATGAAATCTTCGACCAATTCACGAAGGACTGGTTTTCGGGCGACTCGATGCGGCTGCGGGGTCCGGCGGTCGAGTCCTGGCTTGAAGACGGCAAGCTCGTCGTGCGCGCCGACCTTCCGGGCGTCGATCCGAAGGACGTCGATGTCACGGTCTCGGGCGAA
>JAJYMR010000224.1 GCA_021786815.1 Deltaproteobacteria bacterium | reverse complement strand
CCGGCTCGCCGTAAGGCACGACGACGTTCAGCCCGTCGACCGCGCCGCGCATGAAAACCACCACCAGCCGTTTTCGCGCGGGCTCGCCCGAAGCGGTTCGCGCGGCCCACGCGTAAGGCGAAAGGAACAGGATTCCCGAGGCGGAAAGAAAAGCGGCGCGCCGGAGAAACTCGCGCCTGCCGAGCGCGCGCGGGGCGGGTTCGTTGCCGATGCAATCGGTGCAGGCGATGAGAGCCGCGTCGTCGTCCTTGCGTGAGATCATCGCGCGATTCTCCTTGCAGTTGTTGCGTCGGAAGAAAATTTCCACGCTGAAAAGGCCTGTCGGGACCCTCACCCTCGCCGCTTCGCGGCTTTGCCCTCTCCCGCGACTGTGCGGGCGAGGGGATTTTGGGCCGCTGATGCCTTGCGTCGAGTCTCTGCCGACGCGCGCCGTTGGTTGTGGGTTAGCATCTTCTTACCGCGTCATCATTTCCGGCGAGCCGAGCACCAGCGCGGCGCGAAGCCGCTCGGGCGCTGACGTAATCGCGCGATTGGTCTCGGCGGAAAACGCGTTGCCGAGAGTCCGCGTGAGATGCGGCGCTTCGGGCGGCGTCATCGGAGCGCCACGCGCCGCATGCTTTTCCGCGAAGCCCTCACGCCGCGCGTAGTTTTTCTCAAGCGGGCGGCGCACGCCGCGCATCTCCATCGCAGCGCCGCCGCCCGCATCCGCGTAGGCGACCTCCTCGAATTCCGGCCGCTCGAGCGGCAGATGGCCGGTGCCGAGCGCGGTCGCGAAACTGAGCCGCATCATCATCGCGTCCGGATTGAGCCACGCCTCCTTGGTTTCGGCGTATCCGTTCGGCGTCTGGCATCCGTAAAGCGGCATCCCGAGCATCCGCATCGTTCCCGCCATCGGGCGGAAGTTCGTAACGTTCACGCCGGTCGCTCGCACCGTGGCGATTACGTACTCGTACGGAGTTCTGAACTTGTTGCGCGCGCAAGCGCGATCGAAAAACTCCGGCCGCTCCAGCATCGTGAGCATCACCGCGCGGATCTCGCCGCCTGATGCGAGATAACGCTCCGCCATCGCGTTGACCATCGCGGGCGGCGGCTCGTCGGCGACGAAATTGCGCGCAAGCTCGAAGCTCAGATGGCGCGCGGTTGCGGGATGGCTCGCGAGGATATCGAGCGCGTGCTCGACTTCGGCTGCGCCGCCGCCTTCGATTTTGCGGCCGAGAAATATCTTGGTCGAGAAATCATGGCGGCGCGGATCGAAATAGAAACCCGTGTGGTTGGCGAAGATCTCCTCGCGCGCCTGCATCCGTGCCCGCTCTCGCCCGAATCGAAAGAATCCCGCCCGGCGCATCCGATTAAGCCTCGCCAGCCTTCCGAGCGGCGGAAAACCCCATCCTGTCAGGATATGCGCGAGAGTGATCACGTCCTGCTGCGTGTAGCCGCCGTTCACGCCGAGCGTGTGAAGCTCCATTATCTCGCGCGCGTAGTTCTCGTTGATTCCCTTGAAGCGGCCGCGCGCGCCCGGGCTGCCCGGTGCGGTGTTGAGCCAGTTGTCGAGATAGAAGAGCATCGCGGGATGCCGCGCGGTCGCGCCGAGCAACGTGCGGAAGCGGCCGAGCACGTGCGGGCGAATGGCTTCCTGCTCGAATGAGCCGGTCCATACCAGGCACGGGCCTTTGCCCGCGAAGACGTTGAAGTGATTGAACCAGAACGCGGTCATCACTTCTTCGAGCTGGCGCGGGCTTTCGACCGCCCGCAGAAGCCGAGCCTCGGCCGCTTGCTCGATCGCGATTCGCGCGCGGCGGCGCGCCTTAAGCTTCGCCTGCTTGTCGCCCTTGGCGGCGCGGCGAATCGGCAGCATGAACTCGACGAACAGCTCGACCGGCGTCATCCGAAGCGTGCGCATCCGCGAAAGCCGCTCCGAGAGCGCGGCCGCAAGCGGGATCGATTCGGGATGAAGCTGCTGCTCGATATAACGCTCGTAGCCGATGCCCCGGACGCGTTCGAGGTCGCCCGGGCGCGGTCCAAAGGCAAGGCGGTTCAGCACGTGGAGGGCACGATCTTCGCTCGGCAGGTCGCTCATTTCGCGCATCGCAAGCTCTCCAGCCTGAGATACGCCGGCGCACGGAATCGGATACATCCGCACGCGCGACGGAACGCGAGGGATGAGCGCTTCGATGCGTCGTCGCCCGGATGTGCCAGGCTAGGGAGTCGGCTGGCCCATCGGACCGCCGGGTCCCATCCCACGGCCCATTCCCATCCCGCGACCACCCATTCCGGGGCCCATTCCGCCGGGGCCCATTCCCGGACCGGGTCCCATCCCTGCGCCAGGTCCCATCGGCTGCCCGTAGCGCTGATGGTACTGATAGCGCTGCATCACCTGACCAGGGTTTTCGCTAAGTCTCCTTCGAAGGCCGGGATGGCCATTGATGAGGTTGCGCAGTTCCTCGTGCTGGTTCAGGTAGGCCGGATCGTTGGCGAGCGATGGGTTCTTCGCAAGATCGTTGGCAATTTCAGGATGCTTGTCCAGGTAATTGTGGAATGCGAAGCGCTCTTGAGAGGGCCCTCCGGGCGCTGGACCGCCAAAGCGCGGCCCTGCCGGATTTCCCTGGGCCATCGCGGGCGCCGCTGCCAAGCCGAGCAGGCAGGCGAGTGCAAGTGCGGTAATGGACGCGAGAAGCGGTTTCATGCACGACCTCCTTGATTCCGGGCCGTTCCTGAGGGACAGCTCTCGGAGGCTGAATCGGGTGCGAGTGGAATCACGGAAAAGCACAGCCTCCTCCAATCTGACAATCAAACACGATGCGATGAGTCAAATCCGCTCGTCAAGGACGCCGGGAAGCATGAGACGATGCGCTCGGTGCACGACGGCGTCGAGCTAGCGCGAGGCGCGGCCCCACGCTTCGATCAGACTCTCGAAGGCACGCCGCAATTCGGGGTCCTTGAGTTCCGGAAGCTCGACGAAGCGGCGCGTCTCCCGCGGGATGGCGCGAAGGCGCGGGCGCTCGCGCCGGCGAAGCGTGCCCCTTACGAAGCGGATGTCGCGCACCGCGTCGTCACCTAGTGCCTGTCTCAGCCGCTCGAGTATCTGCGCCTTCATCAGGTTCAGCTCCTGTATCCACATCGCGCCGGACACCTTTACCACTGCGGTGTGAAACTTGAGCGACTGAACCTCGGTGCGCCGCGCGATCGTTTCGCCGACCACCTCGGGCCACGCCTTCATCAGGCGAATGATTCCGAAGTGACCCTCGGCGTCCAGCCGGTCGAGTATCGGCTGGAGCGCGACGGAGAGCCGCTCGGGAATCTTGAAGGGTGTTTTTTTCACAAGGCTCAGACAACCTTAGCGCTCCTTTGAGGCGCTGAAAACCTGGCGCCTTGTGGATAGCGGGAAGGCTGTCAGGCATAGCCGGAACTGTGGGGAAAAGTCCGTCCCGGCGTAAATTTGCCCATCGCGCGCAGAAGCTGAACGGGTTAAGCAGGACTAATTTGTAGCCGCCCTGTGGCTCATGCGAATTAGGAAGACGAAGATTTGGCAAATAGTTATCAACAACCTAATATATGGGTTGTTAACAACGTCGTGAACACTATCTATAGCGTGTCAACTTGACATCCTGCAATTCCAGCGCGCATAGTTCCCCCAGTCGGCGGACTGCTCATGTAGCTGATTTTCAGGAGCCGCAAACCGGACCCGGCGGGCCAGTTGGGGGCGCGGTGGAAGGGGGCAACGGAAATGGCCGAGAAGGCGAAGGAACTGGAGCCGATGATACTTAAATCCGACGAACATGCGTACGCCGATTCGGAACAGCCATTGAAGCGGGGCGTTGTGCTGGAGCGTTTCTTTACCCGGGCCGGGATCGACCCGCTCGACGAAGTCGAATGGGAGCTTCGCTCCGCGGTCATCGCCGGCGAGGACGGGCGCGTCGTCTTCGAGCAGAAGGACGTCGAGGTGCCGCGTTCATGGTCGCAGACTGCAACCAACGTGGTGGTTTCGAAGTACTTCCGCGGACCGCTTGGCACGCCCAGGCGCGAGACCTCGGTGCGCCAGCTAATCCGGCGCGTCGTCGATACCATCAGCGGATGGGGCGAGAAGCAGGGCCACTTCGCCACCGCCGACGCGCGTGAGACCTTCCGCGCCGAACTGGCCCATCTGCTCGCCAGCCAGAAGGCGTCGTTCAACAGCCCGGTCTATTTCAACGTCGGGATCGATCCGAAGCCGCAGTGCTCGGCCTGTTTCATTCTCAAGGTCGAGGACAGCATGGAGTCGATCCTCAACTGGTACCGCAACGAAGGGATGATCTTCAAAGGCGGTTCGGGCGCGGGCGTCAATCTGTCGGCGCTGCGCTCGTGCCGCGAGAAGCTGTCCTCGGGCGGCACGGCGTCGGGACCGCTTTCGTTCATGAAGGCGGCGGACGCGTCGGCCGGGGTCATCAAGTCGGGCGGCAAGACCCGGCGCGCGGCCAAGATGGTGGTGCTCAACGCCGACCATCCCGACATCGCGGACTTCATCAAGTGCAAGGAAGAAGAAGAAAAGAAGGCGTGGGCGCTGATCGATGCGGGCTACGACGGCTCGCTCGACGGTCCCGCGTACGGCTCGGTCTTCTTCCAGAACGCGAACAACTCGGTGCGCGCGTCGGACGAGTTCATGCGCGCGGCGCTTGCCGACGGCAAGTGGCAGACGCGCTTTGTCAAAAGCGGCGAGGTCGCCGAAGATTACCGCGCGCGCGACCTGCTCAGGATGATCGCCGAAGCGGCGCATGCGTGCGGCGATCCGGGGATGCAGTTCGACTCGACGATCAACCTGTGGCACACCTGCCCGAACTCGGGGCGAATCAATGCGTCGAATCCGTGCAGCGAGTACATGCATCTGGACAACTCGGCCTGCAATCTCGCCTCGCTCAACCTGCTCAAGTTCCTCGACGAGCGCGGCGAGTTCGACGTGCGCGCGTTCCGCCATGCGGTGGACGTGATGATCAGCGCGCAGGACATCATCGTTGACAACTCCTCGTACCCGACGGCCGAGATCGCGAAGAACGCGAGCGACTTCCGCGAGCTGGGATTGGGCTACGCGAACCTGGGCGCGCTGCTGATGGCGCTCGGGCTGCCGTACGACTCGGATCAGGGCCGCGCCTACGCGGCCGCGCTGACGGCGCTGATGACCGGCGAGGCCTATCTGCAGTCGGCGCGCATCTCGGAGCAGATGGGTCCGTTCGCGGGCTTCCAGCTTAACCGCGAGCCGATGCTCAAGGTCATCGAACGCCATCGCAGCCACGCCTACAAGCTCGAGCCCGCCTACGTGCCGCTCGATCTGCTGCGCGCCGCGCGCGAGAGCTGGGACGAGGCGCTGAGGCTCGGCCAGTCGTTCGGCTATCGCAACTCGCAGGCAACGGTAATCGCGCCGACCGGCACGATCGCCTTCATGATGGATTGCGACACCACCGGCATCGAGCCCGACATCGCGCTCATCAAGTACAAGAAGCTGGTGGGCGGCGGGATGCTCAAGATCGTCAACCAGACGGTCCCGCGCGCGCTGCGCCGGCTCGGCTACGATTCGAAGGAAGTGCAGGAGATCGTCGAATACCTCGACGAGCACGAGACGGTCGAGGGCGCGCCGCATCTGGCCGATGCGCATCTTCCGGTCTTCGATTGCGCGTTCAAGGCGCGGGCGGGAACCCGCTCGATTCACTGGCAGGGGCATATCCGGATGATGGGCGCGGTGCAGCCGTTCATCTCGGGCGCGATTTCCAAGACCGTCAACATGCCCGCCGAAGCCACGCCCGACGACGTTGCCGAGGCCTACGTCAACGCGTGGAAGCTCGGCGTCAAGGCGGTTGCGATTTATCGCGACGGCTCCAAGCGCACCCAGCCGCTCAACACCGGCAAGGCGAAGGAGCAGTCGGCGGTCGCGCAGGCGGTCAAGTCCGCGGTCGCCGCGGTGGACGAGTTCCGGCCGGTCCGGCGCAAGCTTCCCGACGAGCGGCGCTCGATCACGCACAAGTTCGATATCGCCGGCCACGAGGGATACATCACGGTCGGGATGTACGAAGACGGCACGCCCGGCGAGATCTTCATCAGCATGTCCAAGCAGGGCTCGACCATCTCGGGCCTGATGGACTCGTTCGCGACCGCGATTTCATATGCGCTGCAATACGGGGTGCCGCTCCAGTTCCTGGTGGACAAGTTCGCGCACATGCGGTTCGAGCCTTCGGGCTTTACCAAGAATCCGCAAATCCCGTACGCGAAATCGATCATCGATTACCTGTTCCGATGGATGGCGTCGAAGTTCCTCGACGAGGAAGCGAAGCGCGAGGTTGGAATAATCGAGGCCGCAGGCGAACCGGCGGAAAAGCGGGCCATCGCCGCGGAGCCGGTCGAGGCGGCTCCGATGCCCACGCTGCGCGAGGGCAAGGACGGCGGGATGCGCCAGGCGTTCATCAATCAGGCCGACGCGCCACCGTGTCCCGACTGCGGATGCATCATGGTGCGCAACGGTTCGTGCTACAAGTGCATGAACTGCGGCGCGACGAGCGGATGCTCCTGAGAAGAAAAAAGGGTTGAGGTCCCGGGGGAGCAAAAAGGGATGTGGCGGAGGGTCAGGTGCGGTTGAGGGGACGGCGGGGTGGAACGGAAGCGGCGCGCGGCGGCGCAAAGTAAGGCCCTATTGTGGATGCGGGTTCCCCCGGGGCCCGCATGGATGACCGCAAGCAAGCGGAATCACCGCTTCAGAGTGTGGCGGAGGCGGCTGTGGATGTGGGGACGGCGGGAGGGCCGGCTTAAAGCCGGCCCTCCGATTTTTCAAGGCGAGCGAGCGGTCGGCGAGCCGCGAAAATGCTGACGCTGAGGGTCCGATAACCCGCGATGACCACGGAACGGACACTTACGGTTGACGAAGCAAGGCGCTTTTACGACCGGATGGGCGCGCGGCAGGACTGGAACCGCTTCTACGAAGATCCCGCCGTCGAAGTGGTGCTCCGCCACGGCGACTTCGAGCACGCGCATTCGGTCGTCGAATTCGGATGCGGCACCGGACGGCTTGCCGAGCGCCTTCTCGATAGCCATCTGCCGCCCGACGCGCGCTATCTCGGGCTCGACGTCAGCACAACGATGGTCTCGCTCGCCAGCGAACGGCTCAAGCGCTTCGGCGAGCGTTCTGAGGTCCGCCAGACCAAGGGAGCGCCACGTATCGAGGCGCCCGATCAAAGTTTCGACCGTTTCGTCTCTACCTACGTCTTCGATTTGCTGAGCCGCACCGATATTGGGGCGGTGGTAGCCGAGGCCTATCGCGTGCTTACGCCAGGCGGACGGCTATGCGCGGTCAGCCTGACGCACGGGCGCACATGGTTCGGGCGGAGCGTTTCAAAAACCTGGCAGAGCATCTGGTCGCTCAGCCCCGCGACGCTCGGCGGATGCCGTCCGATCGAGCTTCCCGGTTTCATCGACACGGCGCGCTTCGAGATATCACATCTCGAAGTCGTGTCGTCGTACGGGCTGAGTTCCGAAGCGATAGTCGCATCGAAGCGCTGAGCCGGGCCGCTACTCTGTCACAGTCTGCATCACGCGGCCGCTTGTCTGGTCCACGATGTCCACCTGGACCTTCGCGGTGACGTTGTGTGCCTGCTTGGCGCTGACGATCCCGCTCTTGAGATCGCTCAGGAACTTGTCGCGGGCAAACGGCGGCATCGCGTCCATCGGGAAGTTCGACATCATGACCTCGGCGCGATACTTCGACGGCCATTGAATCGCGGCGACCTTGCGGCCCGCGACCGGCAGATTGCGGACAACTTCCTCCAACGCGCCCTTGAAGGTCTTGGCGGTCGCGCTTCCCGAAGCGCCGGCGCCGCTGGCCCGCGAGCCGCTCTTGAGCGACGAGGCAATCTGCGCGGCCGTCTGCGGCGGCATCCCGGTTATCTTCGTGAACGCATCGATCGCCTGCTTGCGGACTGTGTCGTCGGGCGCGAGCGAAATTGCCTTGGTCAGCACAATCGCGGCATTGGACTTGTCGCCCTGCTCGCCGTATGCGACGCCCATATTGTAGTAGGCCTGGTAGAGATCAGGCTTGAGCGCAATCGCCTTCTTGTACTGGATAATCGCCTGGTCGGCATTGCCCGTGTAGAGGTACATCGTGCCGAGGTCGGTGAGGACTTCGGGGTCCTTGGGACTTTCCTTGAGATAGTGCTCGTAGGCTGCTATCGCCTCATCGTACTGGTTGCGGTCGTAATAGATGTCGCCGATGCCGCGCAGGGCGTCGAGGTTGTTCGGGTCAAGCTTGAGAATGTGCGCGTAGGCCTCGGCCGCCTTGTCATAGTACGAGGGATCGAACAGCGCCGCGCGCATCGTGACCGCGCCGAGCTTCGTCCACGTTGAGACGTCGTTGGGCTTGCTCGTGGCCCCCTGCCCGAGCTGGTCGATGAAGGTTCGCGCCTCGGTGGGAAGCCGGACTTTCGGATGGCCGGGCGGCAGATTGCCCGTCGCGGTGGCGGAAGACGAAGCTGCGGGCGCCGGCGACGCGGGGGCGGTGGACGCGGTTTGCGGGGTCATGGGCGTGCGCAGCAGTATGAAGGCGGCGGCTCCGAGGCTGGCTACCGTGATGCCGAAGAAGACCGCTATGAAGGCATTGGTGAGCCGAAATCCGCCGGAGGACGAAGAGCCAGCCGCCTTTTTTTCCGGCGACGGGCCGAGGGCGGCGGGAGCGGCTGCTTCAGAGAGCTGCCTGCCGCATTCGATGCAGAATTTTGCGCCGGCCATCAGCGGCGCGCCACAGTGCGGGCAGAATCGCATGGAAAATTCCTACATTTCGCCTGACGCACGTGCAACCGTGGGCTTCGCGGTTTCCGAGCCGCGCATCCTGTTGTATAGTCCGTGCGCGTTTTCGTTTTGACCTTCACGGGAGAGATTCGACCATGCTGCTATACGACTCGTTCGGACCCAATCCGCGCGCAATGAGGATGTTCCTTGCCGAAAAGGGCATCACCATCCCGACCAAAAACATCGACCTGATGGCGGCTGAGAATCGCAAGCCTCCGTACACCGACCGAAATCCGGGTGGACAACTGCCGGCGCTTGAGCTCGACAACGGCAATTGCATCGGCGAAACCGTCGCAATCTGGGAGTATCTCGAGGAAAAGCATCCCAACCCGCCGCTTATCGGGGCAACGCCCGAGGAGCGCGCCGAAGCGCGCCAATGGCAGCGGCGCGTTGAGCTTCGCATCACAGAGAACCTTTATAACGGATTCCGCTTCGCCGAGGGGGCGCCGATCTTCAAGGACCGCATGCGCATCCTGCCCGAGGCCGCGCCCGGCCTCAAGGCGAGCGTGCAGGACAACCTGAAATGGCTCGACGCGCTGCTCGAGGGCCGCGACTATGTCGCAGGCAATCGCTTCACCGTCGCGGACATAATTCTCTATTGTGCGCTCGATTTCGGTTCGGGCGTGGGCCAGCAGGTGGGCGACAAGATGGATCCGTCGCTCAAGAACGCGAGCGCGTGGTTCAAGCGCGTTGATTCGCGCCCCAGCGCCAAGGCAAGCCTGCATCCGGCCTCCGCGCAACTCAAAATGAAAGGCTGAGCGCGTTCGAACTCTGCCTTGATGAGAGGCGGCGATGCCGGCGACCGTCGAACTGATAACGGAGCAGCTCAATTCACTCGCTCGTGCGCGCACGGGCGACTCCAAAGCTTGCGCGCGAGAGCTTACCGCGCTTCCCGGGCACGCGGGCTTCGGCTACAGCTTCGTCCTCGAACGGACGACCCCCGGTGGTCCTTCGGGAAAGCTCGTGCTCAGGATTGCGCCCGAAGGCGTGCGAATCGCGGGTCCCGCCGACGTGGTCCGCCAGGCGCGGATCATGGCCTCGCTCGCCGATACCGAGGTTCCGGTTCCGCCGGTAATCTGGTACGGCGACGAGCCCGAGTTCTTCGGCAGGCCCTATTTCGTCGATCAGTTCGTTGACGGTTTCAAGCTTGCCGACGTCGCGCTTTCCGCCGGCGAGGCGCAGGAGCTTGCGCGGCGCGGTGTCGAGACGATGGCGGCGCTCCATCGCGTTGCGTGGGAGCCGCGGCGCGACGCGTGGGGCGAGCCCACGCCGCTTGACGAGGAAATGAAGCGGCTCGACCATCTGCTCGACCGGCCGACGCTCGATCCCAAGGCCGTTGCGCGCGCGCCCGAACTGCGCGAGCGGCTGCGCTCGTCAATACCGCGGACGCCGCGAATCGGCCTGGTCCACGGCGACTTCCAGTGGTCGAACATCCTGTTTCGCGACGGGCGGGTGGTCGCGCTGATTGACTGGGAGATAGCGATGGTCGGTCCGACGCTGCTCGACCTCGGATGGCTGTGCCTGTTCTCGGATGCGCAGAGTTGGGTCGGGGGCGAGCTGGTCAGGACCTCGCCGCTTGAGCCCGAGGCGATCGTGGAAACCTATTCGAGGGCTGCCGGCTTTGCGGTCTCGATGGACGAGGTCAGGTGGTTTCGCGCCTTTTCCGGCTACAGGTTTGGCGTGATCACGGTGTTCAACCTGATGCTGCATCGGCGCGGCAAGCGGCACGACCCGGAATGGGAGCGGATCGGGCTCTCCGCGCCGCGGCTTTTCGAGCACGGGCTGGAATTGCTCGGCCACGCGTGACCCTATAAAAGCCCTACAGTGTGACGCGCCGTCATTGGCGCGAACGAGCGGTTCGCGGCACGATTTGACAAGCGCCGAGATATTCGCAAGGAATTCAAACATGGCGGAATTTGACGAAGTAAAGGAGCCCGTCGTCGCCGCGCGCCGAGGCAAGCGCGTACTGACCCGGGACCTTGAGGCCCGGCTCACGGAAGTGGAAGCAAAAGCAAACGGATTTTCAGAACGGCTTTCACAGCTCAACGAACGCGTCACTCAGCTTGCGAGTTCGCTCGAGCAGCTCGAGCAGCGCATTACGAAGATAGCGAACTCGGTCGCGCAGCTTCCTTTTTCGCCTCGCTAACGCGCGGCAAGCACTTCGGCGATATGCCGCGTCTCTATCGCGTCGCCGGCGCGATGGAGCCCGCCTCTGATCTGCATCAAGCATCCGCAGTCGTTTGCAACCACGGTGTTGGCGCCGCTTGCGCGAATCCGCGCGAGCTTATCGCCGAGCATCGCGCCCGAGATGTGCGGAAATTTGACCGAAAACAGTCCGCCAAACCCGCAGCACTCGTCGCGGTCGCCAAGCTCGACCAGCCGGATTCCGTTGACCGCCGACAAAAGCGTGCGCGGCTGCTCGCGAATCTTGAGTTCGCGCAGGAGATGGCATGAGGGATGGTACGCGACGGTGCGCTCGAAGCGCGCCCCAACGTATTTCACCTTGAGGACGTCGACCAGGAACTGCGAGAACTCGAACACCCACGGCCGCAGCGCCTGCACGCGGGCGAGCATCTCCGGATCATCGGCGAACAGCTCCGGATAGAAGACCTTGATCATGCTCGTGCACGAGCCCGACGGCACCACCAGGGGCATTCCCGGCTCGCACGACTTGACGAGACGGCGTGCGAGGTCCCGTGCCGGTGCGCGAAAACCCTCGTTGAAGGCCGGTTGACCGCAGCAGAACGCGCGCCTGACCACGCGCACACGAAGCCTCAGGCGTTCCAGCACCACAAGGACGGCGTCTCGCGCCTCGGGAAAGAATTCCTCCGCAAGGCAGGTCGGAAACAGCGCTACTTCATCCATTGCGTGGCCATATGATCGCGCCGTAAAGCGTCTTGGGCCCGTGCACTCCGAGCACGATCCGCTTCTCGATATCCGCAGTGCGGCTCGGGCCGGTTATGAGCGAAAGCCGATGCGCGCTGACCAGGTCGGGTCCGAGCGCGCCAAGCGCCTGGGCCAGATCCAGAACCAGCCGCTCGACGTGCACAACGATAACGCTTATCGGCGGCAGCAACGTGAGCGAGTTCGGGCGCGCGGGCGCGCCCACCACCGCGAAGGTTCCCGTCGATGCGATCGCGTAATGCGCCTCGGCGATACCGATATCGCATCGCGCGAGCCTTTCCAGCGCGGCCGGACGCTCGCCGTCGTCGAGCTTGCCGAACCTTTCAACCGCGCATCCGCCCTCCTGGAGCGCGTGCGTGAAAACGGCCGCGTCGAGCGTCACGCCCTCGCCGACCGCAACCAGGCGCGCGCCCACTTCCCGCGCGAGCGACGCTATGCGCGCCGCCGCCTCTTCGGGCGAGAGCACTCCGAGAAAGCTTCCGCGCACCGCTTCGAATTCGCGGGCGAAGCCGGAGACAAGCTCCACCCGCTGCGCGGACGGAGCAATCGGCATCGAAGCGGCCGAATTGGAGCTGGCCGCATGGGGCTCGGAAGGCGCTGGCGACTCCAGCGCGGTCTTGAGCCGCGCGATGAGCTTATGGAACTCGGCCACTGCTGTCCGCTTCCTGCGCCGTGTCGCGGCGCACGCGAGGCCGCGGCACGGGAAAATCGCGTACCGCGGTCCAGTTGTTGAACGGCGGCGGCATCCTGCGCAAAAAACCGTCGCGCGCAAACGGGCGCAGGAACGCCCCCGCAATCCGCCCGAGCATCCGGGCCACGCGCGGATGGCGCGCGAGACGGGCGAACCTCACCACTCCGCTTCGCGCCCGCGCCGCGCCGCGCGGCCACGGGATAGCCCTGGTTTCGTCTTCGCTCTCCTTCCATCGGATATGGAGCAGCATGCGCGGGATGTCGATTCGCACGGGGCAGATGTCGCGGCAGGCGCCGCACAGCGTTGAGGCGAACGGCAGATGGCCCGCCGCGCTTCCGAACAGGTTCGGGCTTACGATCGACCCGATCGGCCCGGGATATGTGGAGCCGTAGGCGTGCCCGCCCACCCGCCGGTAAACCGGGCACACATTGAGGCACGCGCCGCATCGGATGCAGTACAGCGCCTCGCGCATCACCGGATCCGCGAGCATCGCGCTCCGTCCGCCGTCGAGCACCACGACGTGCACCTCGCGCGGACCGTCGAGTTCGCCGGCGCGGCGCGGCCCGTTGATGAAGTTGGTGTAGGTCGTGAGCTTCTGGCCGGTAGCGGTGCGCGCGAGAATTTCCAGAAAGTGGCTCAGGTCGGCGAGTTTCGGGATGACCTTTTCGATCCCGACGACCGCGACGTACGTGTCCGGCAGCGTGCACGACATCCGGCCGTTGCCCTCGTTTTCCACGACCACCAGCGTGCCGGTCTCCGCGATCGCGAAGTTGGCGCCGGTGATGCCGAGGTCGGCGCCCAGGAACGCCGAACGCAGGCGCTTTCGTGCTTCGGCGGTCAATTCCTCGGGTTCGGCCGTGTACGGCATCTGAAGCTTTTCGGCGAACAGCGCTCCGACGTCTTCCTTGGAGAGATGGATGGCGGGCGTGATGATATGCGAGGGCGGCTCGCCGCGAAGCTGCACGATATACTCGCCGAGATCGGTTTCGGTCACTTCGAGGCCGGCCTCGATCAATGCGCGGTTGAGGCCGATCTCCTCGGTGGTCATCGACTTGCCCTTGACCGCGCGCTTGAGCCCGTTTTTCTTTGCCACCCCGACGATATAGTTGCGCGCCTGCTCGGCGTCGGCGGCGAAGAACACGCTGCATCCGTTTTCCTCGAGCCTGCGCCTTAGTTCGATAAGCAGCTCGTCGAGATGCGCGATCGATTCTTCCTTGATGCGCCGTGCGGTGTCGCGCTCGGACTCGAAGGGAGGGAATTCGGCGCGGGTCTCGTCGACGTGGTCGAGATGGCGGTCGCTCGCGCTCTGGAGCTTGCGATGGAGCTCATGGTCCGCGACCGCTTTCCGGCTTGCCTCGAAGAAGTCAGCTTTTGCGGGCGAGCGGGCCATCTGCAACCGCCGTCTCAGTTGATACGCGCGACCTGGCGCGAAAGGCGCAATACCGCCTCACGCGCAGCTTCCGCCCCGGTGTGGTCGGGCGCCTGCGAGAGAAAACTCTGGAAATCGTCGAGCGCGGCCCGGAAGCATTCCAGCTTCTCGTAGAGTTCGCCGCGTTCGATAAGCTCGTCGAGCGAGCGCGGATTGAGCAGCAGAATCCGGTCGAGCGCCGCCAACGCACGCATCGAGTCCGCGACGCCCATGTACGCGTTCTTCAGGTTGCGCAGCATCCGGATGAGGATCTGCCGGCCGCCGACCGCCTTCAGGAACGACGGATGAACCTCGACCGGCTGGCCGTACACCTGCGTCAGCATCGCGCGAATCTCGTCGAGCGACAGGATTTCGCCGCCGTTGAACGGGTCGATAAGCAGCTCGCCGCGCGAATCGACCGCCTTGACGAGGAAATGCGAGGGAAATGAAACCCCGTACAGGTTGAGCCCGAGCCGGCGCCCGACTTCAAGATAAATCAGCGAGAGCGTGATCGGGATTCCGAGACGGCGGTCGAGCACGTCATTGAGAAACGAGTTGCGCGGGTCGCCGTAGTTCTCGCGGTTGCCCTCGAAGCCCTTCTGCTCGAACAGAAAGTGCGAGAGAAGCTCGACCTGCTCGATACCGTCGTCGCCCGCCTTGACGATTGGCTCGGCCTCGCGCGCAAGAGCGGCAAGCCTGTCGAGATAACCGGCCACGTCGAGGTCGGGATATTCCTCCTTGGCGATGAGCAGCGCGCCGCGCGCCAGGGGGACCGGCTCGCGGGTGGCGAGCTGGACGAATTCCCGGCGGATTTCGTTTACGTCGGCCATCGGGTACCAGACCAAGGTTTCATTCAAGGCGGTTTTTTACAAGCGCAATCCCGAGGGTTCGCCGGCGAGGGCGTTCTCGAGCTCCGCCACAACCGAGCCGTCAAATTCGCGCCCGCGCGCCCGCTCCAGCGCGTGGCGCGCCGCGCCGCCTCCAAGCCGTCCGAGCGCCCATGCCGCGTGCGCGCGAATGAGCGGCTCGGCCTCGTATTCGAGACTGCGAGCGAGGACGGGCACGGCATCGGGATTTCCGCTGTTGCCGAGTGCGACCGCGACGTTGCGCAGAAGGCCGCGGCGCTTCGCGCGTTTTATCGCGCTTTTTGCGAATCGGCGCGAAAAGCCTGTTTCATCGAGTTCCATCAGTTCCGGCAGGTAGGGCAAAAGTTCCGGTGCGGCGCGTTCGGTGAACGGCGCGTTCCACGGGCACACTTCCTGGCAGACGTCGCATCCGAAGATCCAATTGCCGAGCGCGGGCCTGAGCTCAGGCGCGATCGGACCGCGATTTTCGATCGTGAGATACGAGATGCATCGCCGCGACTCCATCACGTAGCCCTCGGCGAGCGCCGCGGTCGGGCACAAGTCGAGGCATCGCGTGCATCTGCCGCAATACTCCCGGTGCGGGCCGCCGGTCGGTTCGAACTCGGCGTCCGTGAAAATCTCGGCGAGGAAAAAATACGAGCCGAGGCTGCGGTTGAGCGCCATCGTGTTCTTCCCGAACCATCCAAGACGTGCCTCCGCAGCCCATTCGCGCTCGAACACGGGCCCGGTATCGACGTAAACGCGGGTCATCGCGCCCGGCCAAAGCGCGGGAATCGTATCGGCCACGCGACGAGCCTTTTTCAGTACCACCTCGTGATAATCCGGCCCGAGCGCGTAGGCCGCGATCCGGCCCCGAAGCTCGGAGCGCCAGTCAACGGTTGGCGGCGCGGGCGAGTGATACGGATAGCCAAGGCTTACTACCGAGCGGATACGCGGATCGAGCCGGCGCGGCTCGAAACGGCGTTCGGGCTCGCGTTCGAGATAAGCCATTGTCCCGTGCCGGCCCGCGTCGAGCCATCGACGGTAGAAATCGACGCGCTCGGAAAGCCGGCGCACACGCGCAAAGCCGACCAGCGCAAAACCATTTTCGTGCGCCGCGTCGATGGTTCTCTGGTTCGCGTCGCCCACGGTCCCGAGGATACCATCCCCGGGGCGCTGAGTATCGCGCTTAGAGAAAGGCCGTTCTGGAAAGACGACCTTGACTGTCCGCTTTTACGCCATTAGCTTCTAACTGAACGGTCAGTTGTCGCGACGGCCGTGTTTGCGGAGGTCCCAAATGGCTGAAGAACATCAGGAGCAGGCGGCTGAAGAGTCCATGGCTGAACTGCCCGACGTGAAGCTTACCCCGAAGGCGGTCCAGACTGTCGCCAGGATGCGGGACAAAGAGGGCCTCTCCGCCGAAACCGGCCTGAGAATCGGCGTCGTCGGAGGCGGATGCTCGGGCTTCCAGTATCAGCTCCAGTTCGATACCGAGAGGGAAGGCGACCGCGTAACCGTAATCGACGGCGTGCGCATTCTGGTGGACCAGTTTTCACTGCCGTATATAGCTGGCACCACGCTGGATTACGTCGAAGGGCTGCACGGCGCCGGTTTCAAGTTCGACAATCCGCGAGCGAGCCGGACTTGCGGCTGCGGCTCCTCGTTCAGCGCCTGACCGTCATTCAAGCGCACGCGAAAAGCGGGCCGTCTGCGCTCAAAGCAGGCGGCCCTTTTTGTTTGCAACGCTTGAGGCGGCGCGCGCTTATCAGTACCTAATACATCGTCGGACATCGCCAGCGCACCGAAGAGCGTCTCGGGCTCGTGCCGAGGCGCGCGGGCGGCCCACGGAGATATCGGTGAAGGACCTCGAAGGCAAGGCAGTAATCATAACCGGCGCAACCCGCGGAATCGGACGCGCGATCGCGCTCGAAGTCGCGCGCCGCGGCGCGAACGTTTCGTTCAATTACCTCAAGAGCGACGAGCAGGCCGCCGCACTGCGCCAGGAACTGGAATCGCTCGGCGCAAAGGCACTTGCGTTCAAGGTTGACGTGGGCGACCTGAAGGCGGTGCGCGAGATGGTCAACGCGACCAAGAAGGAGTTCGGCCGTCTCGACGCGGTGGTCAACAACGCCGGGCTCACCCGCGACAAGCTAGTCGTGATGATGACCGAGGAGGAGTGGAACGACGTCATCCGGACCAACCTGACCGGCGCGTTCAATTTCGCACGCGCCGCGGCCTTTATCATGATGAAGGCGAAGAATGGCTCGATCCTGAACGTAACTTCGGTCAGCGGGCTGGTCGGGATGGCGGGTCAGGCCAACTACTCGGCTTCGAAAGCGGGACTGATCGGCCTGACCAAGGCTTTGGCCAAGGAACTCGGAAGGCTCAACGTGCGGGTCAACGCGCTCGCGCTCGGCTTCATCGAGACCGATATGACGGCGTCGCTCCCCGAGGAAAACCGCGCGCAGGCGCTCGGGATGATTCCGCTCGGACGCTTCGGAAAGGTCGAGGAAATCGCGCCGATTGCGGCCTTTATGCTCTCGGACGCGGCTTCGTACGTGACCGGCGCGGTGATCCAGGTCGACGGCGGGCTTGCGATGTAAGTACGCGATGCCGCAGTCATCGCAATCGCCCCGAGGCATCGAGGGCTTCGCTTCAATGCCCCGGCGTTTTTCCCCATTGCGCCGCGCAGCTCAGGATGTCGATCGTCTTTCCGTGTTCGATGGCCTGGTACTTTTCCCAGAATGAACGGTCGATAAGACGTTCGATACGCGATTCGCGCCCGCGCCATCGCAGGTACCGCGATGGTCCGCCGTTGTACGCCGCGTATGTCGAACGTGCGAGCGGACCCGGCTCACCAAGAGCCGGATTGTGGCGCGTGTCCGAGATGTCGAGCATCAGATGGGCGAGAATCTGGGCGCCGGCGCCCGCGTTGTAAACCACGTCCCATTCGAGCATCCGGATATCGTAAAAGCCGCGCCAGACGCGCCGGTTGACCTGCATCAGGCCGATATCCCCGGTTGACGATTCAAGCCAGGTCACGCGCCCGTTCTTGAGCACGAACTGCCGCCAGCAGCTTTCCTGCCAGGCGACGCTGTTCACCAGCCTGAGATACGTCGCGCGGTACCGCACCGGCACCTGTTCGATCCGGACAGTGCGCTCCGCGCTCAACTCGAGCAGCTCGCGCATCCGCTGATGGTATCGGCGGGCGTTGTCGTCGGTCACGACCGCGCGTCTGAGCGAGTTGCCAAGCGCGCGCAGGTGGCTTGAGACCGGCTCGCCGGACGCGCGCGGATGCGGTTCCGCGGCGCAGGCGGAATCGGGCGAGAGCAGGCGTATCGGGATGTTAAGCCACGAGGAATGCCCGCTTGCCGGCGGTGTCGGCGAAGGTTGAGCGGCGCGCGTCGGTATCGGCGAGACCGTGGACGTCGGATGCGGCGTGGGCGGCGACGGCGTTGCCGAAGCGCTCGGCGTGACGCTGGGCGAAGCCATTGATGATGAAGCCGATGACGGCGTCGGCGACGAAGTCGGCGCGGGCGACGCTGACGCGGTCGGCGAAGGGGTTGCCGACGCGGCAGGAGACGCGCCGGGAGACGGATTCGCAGACGCAGTCGCGGACGGGGCCGGCGTCTCGTGCATCGGCTCGCCCCTGAACCCGAACATCCGGCGCAACTCGGGATCCTCCGCATAGCTGAAGGCGAGCGGGTCGGTCGTCACGCCGGGCGCCATGATCCTTGCGAGCCGGCGCAGATCCGCCGCCGAGATTCGCATCCCAAGCGCCGGCGCGGCCTCGTCCAGCGCGAACAACGCGTCGCCGGCCGAGATGAAGGACAGGAATTCGAGCGACCGGTTGCCGAGCGTGCCGCGGGATACAGCGTCGCGGATGATTTCGCCGAGCCGCTGCCATTCGTCCAGAAACAAAAGCCGCACCGGGTCGGGGCCACCCGAGGCCGGATTGGCCACGGCCGCAACGAGCCGGTAGCGGTTGTCGAGCAGCAGATTGAACAGTTGTTTGCGCAGGATCGGGTCGGCGCTGGTCTGGCCGAGCTGCTTGATGGCGAAGACCACGAAGGCGTCCCAGTCGTCGAGCGTCTTTTGAAATGCGGCGACCTCGGCTGGAGTGAGCGGCGCGGCCGTCGGCGTTACGCTCGGAGTCGGCATTGCGACGAAAGGAAGCGTGACGTCGAGCGTGGCTCCGACTCCGTTCGGAAGCACTTTGATAGCCGGTTCCGCGCGCAGGGTCGCGAGCGCCGCGCGAACGCGCTCGGCAACATCCGGCGGCGCCGCTTCCTCGGCCAGTGTCGCGAGTTGGTGAGTCGCGGGATTAAGGTCGAACCCGAATCCTTCGAACTGCGGGATGAAGTAGCGCTTGACGAGGTCGAAACCGTGTCCGGCGATAAGGGTCTTCTGATGCTGCTCGTTGTACAGGTTGATGTCGCTGACGTGGAACCTGAGCATCATTCCGGGAGCGATGTAAGGCGTGGCTTCGGCCTCGATTATTCCTGTCCAGGAAATCGGGCTGATGCACGTGCCGCCGACGCTCATCCCGACGTTCAACTGCGCATGGGTCTCGAGCCGGACCGTGGCGGGCCCGGCGCTTGAGAAGACAGGATCTTTCGCGACCAGGTACTGGCACGGATCCGAGCCGGTCCATAGCTCGGCGCGTCCGCCCGGTTGCGTATAGATCTGCTGCTTCAGTGCTTCGCCGAGTGTCAGGTAGTCAATGGTGATCGGCACTCGAACGACGGTGCCGGCGCTCTGCGCGCGAGCGGGCAGGCAGTAAACGGCGACTAGAAGCACCGCGCATAGCGCCCCGAGCATCGCGCTCCTCGCTCGCCGAGCGGTTCTATGGAACGAATCGCGCAAGGATGGGCGGGATTTTTTGGCCTGTGCTCGATTCATCGACGGCACGCGCTTGGATTACCGGTCCCGGCATGCGGGCGCAAGAATGCTTCAGGCGAAAAACCCGCCGCCTTGAGCGGATGCTCATCGTTCCTGTGCCATCCTTTTCGGGGTTCGGCTGAAAAAACCGAAGAAAAAATCGACAAGCGCGGCACGCTCGGCGGGATTGGCCGCATCCTTGAGTTTTTCGCCTTCGAAACGGCCAACCGTGCGCTCTGCGATGCGCGTTTTTTGCGTCGGAACCGATTAAGAACGGTTGTCAACACGAATTCGCCGATTAATCGAAGAGCAGTGCGCTTGCACCTGCTCCGGACGACTACAATAATTCCACAACAATGGAACCCGGCAGCAGGCAAAGCAGTTTTTATGAGGCCGAGCCGCCGCAGGCCTCGCGTGAGTTGAGCGAACTTCGCGCCGCGAACGATTATCATGCGCCCTTCGAGATCGTGCGGCGCCGGGTGATCGACGACTTTTACGAAGGCAGGATGACGATTGACGCCACCGTGGTAATCCGGGTCGGCAACCTCGAGGAGACCGAGGCGGCACGCGGCGTCGGCGTCGTCAACGCGCTCGATCTCGCTCTTCGCAAAGCGCTGCTCAAGTACTTTCCCTACCTTGAGCCAGTGCGCGTGGTCGAAACCTATACCCACGGCAGCGGCGATTCGACCGAGGCCGAAATCGTCTCGGTCAAGAAATTTTCCGACGGCAATCAGACCTGGACCACGCTTTCGAAATCGACCAACAGCGTCGAGGCGGGATGGAAATCGCTGCTCGACGGCTACGAGTGGCGGATCGTGATGGAGAACCTGCGGGCCCATCGCGCCGCCAGCAATCCCAGGCTTTCCAGGCGTTGAACGCGATGGCTGCGGATGCCACAGAGGGACGCGCAAGCCCGGGCAAGCTCGCCGTGCTCTACGACGGCGCGTGCGAGATGTGCCGCGCGAACCTGCAAGGAATCCGCAATTTCGATGCCTCCGGAAAGATCGAGCCGATGGACCTGCATGACCCGGAGTCGATGGCGCGGTTCCCGCAGATTGAAACGCACGAACTTCTCGAAGAACTGCACGCGGTCGACGACCATGGCACGGTCTATCGCGGCGCGCGCGCGATAAACGAAATCCTGCGGCTTCAGCCGGGGTTGCGCGGATGGCTCGCGTACGTATGGTACGTGCCCGGCTACGCATGGCTTGCGAACTACCAGTATCGGCGAATCGCCAGAAGCCGCTATCAGCGCGACGCGAAGGGGCGGCTTAAATCCGAGGCGCCGCCGGCCGTCGAATGATTCGAACGTGGGCGCGGCAATCACCTGTCGCGCCGGCGCCCGGCGAAGCCCGCTTGTTACGTCCTTGAGCGGCAGGCTAAGCTGTTGGTCCCAGCTTGTCGTGAAACCGTTCCATATTTTCAACACGCTCAGCAGAACCGTCGAGGAGTTTCGGCCGCTTGACCCGCCGAACGTCAGTCTTTATTCGTGCGGACCGACGGTTTATCTCCCGCAGCATCTTGGCAACATGCGCGCCTTCCTGTTCGTTGACGCGCTCAAGCGCGCGCTTCGTCTGAGCGGCTACCGCGTGCGCCACGTGATGAACATCACCGACGTCGGCCACATGACCTCCGACGAAGACGCGGGCGAGGACAAAATCGAGAAGACCGCGCGTGCCGAGGGAAAAACGCCGCGCGAAGTCGCCGACCATTACACGACGCTTTTCCTGCGCGACGCCGACATGCTCGCAATTGAGCGGCCCGACGTGCTGTGCCGCGCGACCGATCATATCGCCGACATGGTCCGGCTCATCGAGCGCATCCTCGAGCACGGCTACGCATACGTAACGCCGAGCGGCGTTTACTTCGATGTCGAGAAGTGGCGCGGACCGAGCCGCGTCGGACGGCTCTCGCGCCAAAGCCTCGACGAGCAGTACGCGGGCCAGCGCCTCGAGCATTCGCCCGACAAGAAGAGTCCGCACGATTTCGCGCTATGGGTTCTCAACCAGCCGCGTCACCTGATGCAATGGGACAGCCCGTGGGGACGCGGCTACCCGGGATGGCATATCGAGTGCTCCGCGATGTCGATGAAGTACCTGGGCGAGACGATCGATATTCATACCGGCGGCACCGATCACATCCCGGTTCATCACGAGAACGAGATTGCGCAGTCCGAGAGCGCGACCGGGCAACCTTTCGTCCGCTACTTCGTGCACAACGCCTTCCTGGTCGAAAAGGAGGGCACCAAAATCAGCAAGAGCGCGGGCAAGTTCCCGCTTTTGAGCGACCTGGTCGCTTCGGGAATCCATCCGCTCGCTTTCAGGCTTTTGTGCTTCGGCGCCAAGTATCGCTCGGAGATCGTCTTCAACGACGAGGCGATTCGGGCCGCGCAGAAGAATTTCGAGTATTTCGCGGAATTCGCGCGCACGCTCGGCGACGTCGAGGCAGGCGCTCCGCAGGACAGCGCGTGGGCGGGCGAGTATCGCGAGCGTTTCGTCGAGGCGCTCAACAATGATCTCAATACGCCGCAGGCGCTTGCGGTTGCGCTCGAACTGGTTGCCGAGGCGTACCGGCGCGACGACCGCCGGGTCTGGAACACGCTCTCGGAACTCGACTCGGTTCTGGGCCTCGACCTGGCTGGCCTGCGCAAGGCCGTGCGCGCCGCCGAGTTGCCGCCCGAGGTCGCACGCCTTATCGAGGAGCGCCAGGCGGCGCGGCGCGACAGGAACTACAAGCTCGCCGACGAGCTTAGACGGAGGCTGGAGGAACTGGGCTACGAGGTACGCGACACGCGTGACTCGTCGAGCTATGTGCCGAAAGCGGTTTGAGCGGCGGACCCGCGCTGCGGATACGCCTTGAACGGCTCGACCAAGCTTTCTTACAATCGCGCTCGGTACGTCTCGCTTCCACGGGTAACACATGGCCATAGAACTGAAGACTTTTGACACACGGATTCACACCGAAGGGCCGGAGGTGCGCAGGCTAAGCCCCGACAACGCGCCCTATTACCTGCCGATCTCCGACGAAGTCGAGATCTTTCAGGCTGCCTACAAGGCGCGGCTTCCGGTGCTGCTCAAGGGGCCGACCGGATGCGGCAAGACCCGTTTCGTCGAGCACATGGCGCATCGCCTTTCCGCATTCGAGGAAGGTCCCAACGAGTTGATCACGGTCGCGTGCCACGAGGACCTGACCGGAAGCGATCTGGTCGGCCGCTTTCTCATCCAGGCCGACGAGACGGTGTGGGTTGACGGTCCGCTCACCCAGGCGGTCCGGCGTGGCGCGATCTGCTACCTCGACGAGATCGTGGAGGCGCGCAAGGACACTACCGTCCTCATCCATCCGCTCTCCGACCATCGCCGCGTCCTGCCGATCGAAAAGCGGGGCGAGGCGATCGAGGCGCATCCGGGCTTCCTGCTCGTCATCTCGTACAACCCCGGCTACCAGAGCATCCAGAAGAACCTGAAACACTCGACGCGCCAGCGCTTCGTGACGATCGAATTCAACTATCCGCCCGCCGACAAGGAAGTCGAGATTATCGAGCATGAGGCGGGGGTGGACGCCGACACCGCGATGCAGCTTGCGGTGCTCGGCGAAAAGGTGCGTCATTTGAAGGCTTCCGGCCTCGAAGAAGGAGTTTCGACGCGCCTGCTGATCTACGCGGGCGAACTCATCCGGCAGGGAATTTCGCCGCGGCGCGCCGCGACCGTCGCGGTGACGTGGTCGCTTACCGACGAGAGCGACAGCAAGCGCGCAATCGACGAGGTTGTAAAGGCCATTTTCCCCTGAGCGGGAACCCGGGACTTAAGCTCGAACTGTCGGCCCCGAGGTTAGCCCCGTTCATTGATGCGACGTTGCGGGGCGTGGTTTGACAGTCCTGATCCTGCGCGATTACGCTCGGACCCGATTCTCGGGCGAGGGGACCGATCATGGAACTGGAGAAGCTTCGTCGCGTCGTTACCGGCCATGACGCCGAGGGAAAATCGATCGTCGTAATCGACGGGCCGCCAGGCTCTTTCGTCGGCTCTGGCGCCGCCGGGCTCGGCCAGATCTGGGTGACGGACGGCGCGCCCGCCGACAACTCGGGGAGCCGGGACGCGGCCGACCGCCCGATGCGCCTGGAGCCGCCCGCGGGAGGGACCTCAGTGCTTTTCTTCATGCTCGCGCCCGAGGACCGCAACGTCACGCGCGAGCAGTTGGAGGAGCAGCAGGCGGCGACCTTCAAGGCGCTCGACGCGGAGCATTGCCGTCCCGACACTTCGCGCCATCCCGGGATGCATCGGACGCGCACCGTGGATTACGTGATCCTGCTCGAGGGTGACGTCACGCTTATCCTGGAAAAGCAGGAGGTCAGGCTGAAACCGTTCGACGTGGTCGTCCAGCGTGGGACGAATCACGCGTGGAAGAATAACGGCAACAAGCCGGCGCTGTTGATGGGCGTGCTAATCGACGCGAAGCCGCTATGAGCGGCCCGGATCGCAAATGCCCACAATCGATCTTCGAAGCGACACGGTAACGCTGCCCACGCCGGAGATGCGCGAGGCGATGGCGCGCGCCGAAGTCGGCGACGACGTTTACGGCGAGGATCCGACTGTCAATCGGTTGGAGGAGATGGCGGCCTCGATGCTCGGCAAGGAGGCCGCGTTACTGGTCCCGAGCGGCACGATGGGCAATCTTGCCGCTTTTCTTACCCATTGTCCGCGCGGAACCAAGGCGATAATCGGCTCGGAGTCGCACACCTACGTCTATGAAGCGGGCGGCGCGTCGGCGCTCGGCGGCATCGTGCTCGCCCCGGTGCGAAACCTGCCCGGCGGCGAACTGGACGTCGAGGAACTCCAGCGCGAAATCGAAACGCCGCTCGACGATCATTTCGCGATGCCGTCGCTGGTCGCGATGGAAAACACGCACAACCGATGCGGCGGTGCGGCGGTCGCGCTTTCGCACATGGCCGAGGTTCGAGAGATGGCCCGCCGGCGCGGCCTTGCGGTCCATCTCGACGGCGCGAGGATCTTCAACGCGGCGCTTGCGCTGGAAACGAGCGCGCGCGAGCTCGCTGCAACGGCCGACACGGTATCGTTCTGCCTTTCCAAGGGGCTTGCCTGCCCAATCGGTTCGTTGGTTTGCGGCAGCCGCGAGTTCATCCGGCGCACGCATCGCACGCGCAAGGTGCTGGGCGGCGGGATGCGCCAGGCGGGGATAATCGCGGCGGCCGGAATCGTGGCGCTGACCTCGATGCTCGACCGCCTCGCCGAGGACCATCGAAACGCCCGCGCCCTGGCCGAGGGACTCGCGCTGGTTGCCGGTATCCATGTGATGCCGGTCGCGCGGCGAACCAACATGGTTGTCTTCGAGGTCGAGGGCGGCGCCGAGCAGGCCCGCCGGTTCGTCGCCGAGCTCAAGCAACGGGGAGTGCTCCTATCGGCGCGCGGGGCGACGTCGTTTCGCGCCGTGACTCATTACGGTATAACGCGTGCGGACGTTGATCGCGCGGCTTCCGCCGCTGGCGAGGCCGCTGCGCAGGCGTTTGCCGACTGAGGTTGTTCCGAAATGGATTCTCTTGAATCGCTATTCTCGTTGCGGGGCCACGTTGGCCTGGTGACGGGTGCTTCATCCGGGCTTGGAGTTGAATGCGCGCACGCGCTCGCGCTTGCGGGCGCCGACGTCGCGCTGGTTGCCAGACGCGCCGAGCGGCTCGAAACGCACGCTCGCGAACTCTCGGAGCGTTACGGAGTGCGGACTGTCGCGATAGCCGCCGATGTCGCGGTCGAGGCCGATATCGACAAGGCCTTCACGGCGGCGCGTGAGCGGCTCGGCGACATCGATATACTCATCAACAACGCCGGCGTGTCGCCCACGGGACGCGCCGAGCGCTTTCGGCGCGAGCTATGGGACAACGCGCTTGCAGTGAACCTGACGGCGCCGATGATGCTCTCGCAGCGCGTCGCAAGCGGCCTTATCGAGGCGAAAAAAACCGGCCGCATCATCAACATGGTTTCGATCTACGCGGCGGTCGCAAGCTCGGTTTACAAGCTTTCGGCCTACTGCGCGACCAAGGCGGGGCTTGCCAACCTGACTCGCCAACTCGCGGTCGAATGGGCGCCCTACGGAATCCTGGTCAACGCGATCGCGCCGGGATGGATTCCGACCGAGGGCACTGAAGGCGGAATCGCGAAGCCGGGCAACCAGGAGCGGATGGAACTGTTCACCCCGATGGCGCGTCTGGGAAGGCCCGACGAAATTCGCGGCGCGGTTATCTTTCTGGCAAGCGCGGCGTCGAGCTACGTGACCGGCTCGGTGCTTTCGGTCGACGGCGGCTATCAGGCGTGGTAATCGGAGCCCGGGCGCTCGACGGCGCCTGAGTCTCCGGCTGAGGCAGGGTGGATGGATCGCTCCACGGACAACTTCGTCCGCCAGCTCTTCAGACGAAAACCGCACGCGATGCTGATGGTTGAGGCCACAAGCGGAGCGGGCGGCCTCAAGCGTGCGCTTGGCGCATTCGACCTGACTCTGCTCGGAATCGGCGCGATTGTCGGCGCCGGTATCTTCGTGATGACCGGTGTCGGAGCGTTGCGCGCCGG
>JAJYMR010000027.1 GCA_021786815.1 Deltaproteobacteria bacterium | reverse complement strand
ATTCCCGGTCGGGCAGCGAGAACCCTCGCAATCCCAATGCCATCCACTACCGCAGCGCGTGATGCCAGGCGCTTTGACCTGCCCGACCCCGTTGGATGCCGCGCTCTCACCACGGCGGGCCAGATAAAGTCCGGTTCCGTACGGGACTGGGTTCGGGCTATCAGCGCGCAGGTCCCAAGCGAAGGCGTTGTATGAAGCGTGGAGGTTGTGGTTCCAATCGCCGACCTCGCGGGTGCGGAATTTTACTGGCACTCTAAGAGCATGGGAAGCGTCACGCTTATCACCGGCGGAGTTCGAAGCGGCAAGAGCGCATACGCCGTAGCGCTTGCGAACGAAGGTCCTGCGGCATTGCGCCGCTTCGTGATAGCAACCGGACAGGCGCTCGACGATGAAATGCGCGAGCGTATCGCGCGCCATCGCATGACACGCCCGGCACACTTCGAAACCGTCGAAGAACCGGTCGAGTTGGGCGCGGCACTGGCTGCGCTCCAGAACCGCGCCGGTATCGTGGTGCTGGACTGCCTGACGCTGTGGGTTTCCAACTTGCTCGGGCAGGGCCTTTCCGATTCCGCGATTCTGGCGCGAGCGGATTCGCTGACGTCCGCTCTTAAGTCCGCGTCTTTTCCAATCGTGGCCGTCAGCGACGAGGTCGGATGGGGAATCGTGCCGGAAAATCAGCTCGCACGTCGGTTTCGCGACCTGCTTGGATGGACCAACCAGAAAGTCACCGCTGTCGCCGACAACGTTGTTCTGATGGTCGCGGGTTGTCGGATCCGTCTCAAATGAATGCTGAGCGATTGAGACTCGCGCCGTGAGCGGCCATCGCGACCAGGACGCAGAGTTCGACAATCTCCCCGGCGGCGCCGATCAAGTCGCCTGTAACTCCGCCGAGCCATCTTCGGTAAAAAGCCCGCAGCGCGGTCGCGAGTGTCACGGCGACGACGCACGCCAGTAGAGCATGCGCGCTGAACACGAGCGCTACGCCGACTATCGCAACCACGCAAGATATCGGCAGGCCGTTCGGGTCTTTGCCATCGAGCAGGATTCTGCCGGCCCCCTGCGGCCGTAAATATTCGAGCTGCCACGGAACGGCCACCATCGCCCATCGTGCTAACCCTGGCGCGAGCCATAGGGCAGCGTAGCGAGGACTGCCGCGCAATTGAGCCAGCGCGAGAATTTTCACGACCGTGACGAATACAACCGCCAGAGCACCGAACGTTCCGATGCGGCTGTCGCGCAGTATCTCGTGTGCGCGAGCGTGGTTGCGTCCCGCACCTAACGCGTCGGCCGTATCCGCCAGACCATCGAGATGAACCGCGCCGGTGATTGCGGCGAGCGACATCAGAACGATCGCGGAGCGCAGGGCGCCACGAAGAAAGAGCGCCAGCATCGCGTCCTCGAAGCACAGGAACGCGCCGATCATGAAGCCGATTAGCGGGAACCATCGGAACGATTTCGCGACCGCGTCGTCATCTGCCGTGCCGGCGGGAAGGACAGGCAATATGGTCAGAAATCCGGTCGCAAGGCGTATCTCCGAGAAGAACGGCCCGTTGACGCGCCCGCCGATGCCAGTTTTTTCTTCCGATTCCATCATTTGATTGGGCCCGAAACGCCCGCGCCCGAGAACGTCGCCATCTGATGGAACAAAGCAAGCGCGCTCTGAATGAGGTTCATCGCGAGCGCCGCTCCGGTTCCCTCGCCCAGGCGCATATTCAGTTGCAGGATGGGGCGTACCCAAAGTGTCTCCAGGACCAGGGCGTGCCCGCCCTCCGCCGAGCAGTGCCCAAAGAACAGGTAATCGCGCAGACCCGGGCGTATCCGGTCGGCCAGCGCCGCGGCAGCGGTCGCGATGAAACCGTCAGCCACGACCGGCACGGATGCCGCAGCGCCGGCGAGACAGACGCCGGCCATCGCGCCGATCTCAAAGCCGCCTACTGACGCAAGCGTACCCAGTCCGTCGCGCAGGCTGTGTTGATGCAGTTTCAAGGCGTCTTCGATGACCCCGACTTTGCGCCTCATAGCCGCGTCATCGATGCCGGTGCCGCGTCCGGCGAGCCTGGCGGGCTCGATACCGGTGATGGCAGCGAGAACCGCGGCTGCCGCGGTGCTGTTTGCGATACCCATTTCGCCGATACCGATTAGCGTCGCTCCTCGCGATACGGCATGGTTGGCGGCTTCGATCCCGGCGTCGATTGCCTTGCGCGCCTGCTCGGGCGACATCGCGGAACCCTCCAGGAAATTCCGTGTACCGGGACCGATACGGCGATAACGAACCGCGGGCAACACCTCCGCGCTTGTGTCGGTTTCCACGCCGACGTCCGTAACGAGCAGGTCGAAACCGAAATGTCGCGCTAAAACGCTGATCGCTGCGCCGCCGAGCGCAATATTTCGCAGCATCTCCGCCGTCACGGCCTTCGGATAGGCGCTTACGCCGGCGTCCGCAACGCCGTGATCGGCGACGAAAACAGTCAGCGCGCCGCGCCTGAAGGATGCCGACGGATCGCGCCGAATAGCCGCGTAGCGCTGAACGATGTCCTCAAGGTTGCCGAGACTGCCGGGCGGCTTGGTCAGAGAATCGAGCCGCATCCGGGCCTCTCTTGCGGCTTCGGAATCAAGCGGCTTTATTGCGTCGATAGTTTCTTCGATCAGATTCATCGCCTTTCGGCTCCAAAGTAGTTTACGGCGGCTGCCGCGAGACGTTCATTGTCCGAACGCGACCGCACGCCGATGCGGTACATGCCGCGTCCGCATCCGGGCAGTGCGCTGAGGTCGCGTATCGTGAGTCCGCGGGTTGTCATGTGTCGGCCGAATTCGCCGCGGCTCTGTTCGCCGGAAATCTCAAACATCAGGAAATTCGCACTGGACGGAAACATGTGCAGATTTGGAAGACGGCTCAATCGGTGTTCGAGCCAGCGCCGTTCCAGTTTGACATTGCGGCGCGCCAAGTCGATAAAATCCCCGGCTACATCCAGGCACGCGAGCGCCACATGTTCGGCAATCGCGTTCACGGACCACGGCTCGATTACATCGCGCAGTTTGCGCACGAAATTGGCCGAACCCAGCAGATAACCCAGCCGCAACCCGGGAATCGCGAAAATCTTGGTCAGAGATCGGAACACGATGAGCCTGGGATTCGAATCGAGCAAGCCGGCGGCCGATCGAGGATCGTCGGCAAACTCGATAAACGCCTCGTCGATGACGCACCAGGCGCCCCGCCGAGCGCACTCCCGCGCGATAGCGGCGGTATCGTCGAGTCCGGTGACCACACCGGTCGGACTATTGGGCCTTCCCATGAACGCCGCATCGGCACCGGCTTCGAGCGCCTCGTGCAACGCTGAGCGCGAGAGGCGGAAGTTGTCTTCGGCGCGCGTGGGAATCGGAAGCGGGTTGGAGCCGGCGGCGAAGAGCGCGTTGGCGATTTCACTGAAGGTCGGGATCACCACGAACGGTGACCTGAGGTTAAGCGCGCGCGCAACGAGATAGATGAGTTGTGTGCTGCCGTTGGCCGCGATTACGGTGTCGGGAGAGACGCCGAGCCATGCTGCGATCCGCGCTTCAAGTTCACGAGGGTAGGGCAGCGGGTACTTCGAAATCTTCGACGCTGCCTCGTGATAAGCTCGAATCGCCTCCGGCGGCGCCCCGAGCGGATTGAGGCTCGCGCTGAAATCCACGCAACCGCTCTCAGGTGCGTTTCCGCCGTGGACGCGATCGATCGCGAGCAGGCTCGAAGAGGCTTTCATCACACCGCCCGTCAACTCCCGATGATCGAACGCAGAACCACGCCGAAGGTGAGCGCCAATGCTGTTGCGACCCACATCAGGGTTCGTGAGGTGTGCAACGCCGCGAGATCGAGCGGAGTTTCCGCGCGTCCGAATATCGGCCGACGCTCCAATTCGCCGCCGTAATACGCATCGCCGCCCAGTTTCACCCCCAGCGCTCCGGCCATCGCCGCTTCCGGATAACCCGCATTCGGGCTCTCGTGCTCGCTCGCGTCGGCGAAGCAGGTGCGAAGACTCTCAAAAGCGCGGCCCGTCATGATGGCGGCGATGGCGATACTTAGAGCGGCCAAACGCGCCGGCACGAAGTTGGCGATATCATCAAGCCGCGCGGCGCACTTTCCAAAGTAGAGGTAGCGCTCGTCCTTGTAACCGATCATCGAGTCGAGTGTATTAATTGCCTTATATGCCAAAGCCGCTACGGGCCCGCCGGCAAAGAGAAAGAATAACGGCGCTATTACCCCATCGCTCGAATTCTCGGCGACCGATTCGATCGTCGCAGAGATCAGGCCTTCACGATCGAGAGTCTCCACGTCGCGCCCAACCAGCGAACGTATTTCACGACGCGCCAAATCCTCGTTGTTGGAACGAAGCGCCAGTTCGACAGCTGCCGCGGCGTCATTCAGGCCCCGAGCCGCAAGCGTCGTCCATGCGATGAGCGTGGCGGCCAGAGCACCAAGCCACCAGTCAAGCGCTTGCGAGGTCGTTATCACGATCCAACTCGCCGTTGCCGTGAGGGTTACTACCACGACTGCAAGCAGTGCTCCGGCTGCAAAATCGCGTGTGGAAGCGCCGCTATGAAGGCGCGAATCGCCCCATGCTACGACGCGGCCAATAAGAATCACCGGATGCGGTAACCATTCCGGATCGCCCAGGACGATATCCACGAGTATAGCTGCCAGAATAAACTTCGTCGGAAGATACAATGCGTAATTCACGTGTCAATCAGAAGGGCGGTGCAGCGCCAACCGTTCCAGGCCTGCCAGAGCCGTAAGCGCGGAAAGATCCAGATTTGCCGCAATCAGATCCGCAAGCCGATCGTAGGACTTCCTACGCAGAGCCGTTGCATCCTCGACCGGCGATATATCCAGTGGATGAAGGCCCTTCCTTAGCCGTATCTGATTGAGGTAATGGCGG
>JAJYMR010000286.1 GCA_021786815.1 Deltaproteobacteria bacterium | reverse complement strand
GGCGCGGGCGAAGGAGTACCTGATGCGCGGCACGCTTATCAACGGCGCGGAAGCGGCCCGGATCGGACTGGTCAACTACGCGGTGCCGGCGGAGCAGGTGCTTCCGAAGGCGCGGGAGATCGCGCGCGAGCTGGCCGACGGCCCAACTTACGCGATCCGATGGACCAAGCTTTCGGTGAACAAATGGCTCAAACAGCAGGTGAACACGATCCTCGATGCGTCGATCGCGTACGAGATGGTGACGTTTTACACCGAAGACCATCTCGAAGCCGCGACCGCCTTCGCCGAGAAACGCAAACCCGTTTTCCGCGGCAAGTAGAGGCTGTCAAGTCGCGCGCGCGGCGGCCTAACGCGCGCGCGACCGTCCGATTATCTCGCCGCGGGATCGCGCGCGCACGCGGCGTCGCGCTTTGCGCCGAGGAGCGTGCCCAGGCGAAGCCCGGCTCGCCCTGAGCCAGGCTGCGCGGGCGCCTGGTGCGACGCGCCGTCGCTCGCGGCCTGCCCGCTGGCCTGCTCGGCGCCCGTCCCTTGAAGCATCGCGCACAGCTTTGCCGCGATAAGCTCGCCGGCGAGCCGATGGCCGATGGCGTTCCAGTGCCCGAAGCCCTGCGGAGTATTCGAAAAGCCGTGGAGATACACGTGATGCTGCTCGGCGTAGCGCTTGAGCGCAGGCGCCAGCGCGAGCACCTGGAAGCCGTCGGCACGGCCCAGCGCCTCGATACGATTGGCAGGATACGAGAAGTTGGTCACGCCTAGGCGTCTCAGGAATGCCGCCCGCGCCTTCGGGTCGGGCCATGTCTGGATTCCGACGTCGAGCGTGGTCACCAGAAAACGCGCGCCGTGGGCCTTCACTTCCTCGTTCATCTGCCCGAGCAGGCCCTCCGTAACCTGCCATGCGGCGCGCCATGCCGCGTCGGCGGGCGGCTTGTAGATGCTGTAGTTGATCGCGACTTCCTCCGGATTTTTCGCCGACGGGCCACGGGGCTCGGCAAGAATGTCGCGGGCCTGGGCCGCCAGCGTGAGCAGGCTCATCGTCCGGTAATCGAACCGCGCCATGCACCACAGGCGGAACGACCGCGAATCGAGGAACGGTCCGCCGAGTACAAGCTTGTCGTCGCGATAGACGTAAAACGGCCGGCATTGGTCGCCTTCGAGCGTGACCGAGTTGTTCCGGATATCGTTGCCGGGGAAGAACTCTAGCACCACCGCGTCCGGCGAATATTCCCATGCCTGGCGGCGCAGCGTAATCAGTTCCTGTGCTGTGCCGTACCCATCAACGCCGAAGTCCAGCACCTGGATTTGCTTGCCACGCAGCGCCGGACACTCTGCAAGATGGCGCTGCATCACCGCCGAGAACGTTTCATGATACGGCACCTGCATCGCTTGCGCGTATGAGTCCCCAAGCACGGCGACTCGATACGTGTTGGGAGGCTTGCGCTTCGAATAGTCCGGGCCGCGAAAGCCGCCACTGTTGACTCTCATGAACGCGACTCCTTCGCGGTTGTAAAGCCCCGAGGCATTGGGCTTGAGGCCCCATCCACGATATCGGTCGTAGCAGTAGAAGTACGGGAACCGGCGGTTGGCGATACGAAGCCCCAGCTCGAAGATCACCAGGGCGCCGAGGATGCCTCCCAGAACGATCGCAAGGTTAAGCAGAATACGTCTCAACATTCCTGCACCAGCTTTCCCCTTCATTGCGCAGGAGGAAAGCCCATATGCTCGCCGCCACGCCGCGCGGGGCACGGAGTTCGGGCCAGCCACTCAAGCCACTCGCATGATTTTGCCTTGGATTCAGCGATATCGCATCATGCGCCGCGCCTTGGAAAATCAAGAAATCCGGGCTCGAAAATCGACGGCCACTCAGCCGGCCGGGGCTGGCAATCGCCGCGCCTGTTATCAATCAAACAGCTCCGAAAACTGTTACGGATGGATTCAGCGGTAACTGATGGATTCAGCCTTGTTGTTACTTTAGGGGACGAACGCCTCCAGAGAAAGAAGCCGAGGACGTCGGATGACTGCGTCGGCTCGGCCAATGATGCGACTGACTTTCTGCGCGAATCCAAGACTTCCTGATTGAATCTTGCGCTGCTTGTGCGCAAGACATCTTTGCGTCACCCCTCTGGCAAAAGGTTTGCATTGGCAGCACTGGCGATTCGCGGTTGGCTCACCGCCCGCGATTGCGATGCGGCCCGAAGCGCGCGAAGTGCGGCTGGATGCCGATTCGGCTCGGCTTGAAAGAACGTGCAAGCCCAAAGCAAAGTCAGGCGCGGGAATTTCACCGCGATGCCTTATCGCCGCGTGCTCTTCCTGGTCGTGCTTCCGACGCTGGTCGGGGTGAACGCGTGGGCGGGCTCCGCGTTCTGGAAGCCTAAGGCCCAAGTGGCCGCCGTCGCGCAGCAGGGTGTCCCGCCCGGCATCCTGTATCCGCCTCTCCCCACCAACATGTCGCTGCCGACCTACGACTACACGGCGCCTGAGACCTGCGCCGGATGCCATTTCCTGCTCGGCCTCGACCATACTTCGCGCACCTTGGGAGTGATTTGGAATGCCCAGACCCAGACCTGGCAGTTGACGGGCAGCGGATGGCTTGCCTCCCCGCATTCGCAATCCGATCACGGCTCGACCGAAAACGGCTTCTGTGCCAAATGCCATTCGCCGATGCAGGCGGCGGCGACAGCGACATTCAACAACGGCCAGGTAACCAACGCGGCGTCGATCCCGCAGCAGAGGTTCGAGGCGGTCACCTGCGCGACCTGCCATCCGCCGGACAATATCGCGGCCGTCCTCGGAGCGTTGAATCCGAACGCGCTCGACGGCGGAGCAATCGCCATCTATCTGTGGAAAGGCTACAACAATCCCGCCTCCTATCAGACTCTCAACCCCGGACAGGACGATTTGCTGTGCCTGAACTGCCACGAGCGACGGCACAACACCAGCGACACTGCCTTCGCCGCGATGTACTCGGCGGGAGTGCGATGCGTCGATTGCCACATGGCGCAGTACCAATACATCGGTGGCGGCAGCACCGGCCTGCCGCAACTCGCCGAAGTGTTCCATGACTTGAACGTCGGCGCGGATCTTCCTTATTCCTGTGGCGCGCAGGGTTCGATCAGCGGCTGTCATTCAACTTTCACCGTAACCGACGCCCAGAACATCATTCCCTTCATCCGCCAGCAACACATCGAATGGTGGAGCCTTCCGCCTTTCAACGGGCAGCCCCAGGTCGCGCTTTCCGCGCATAGCATCATGACAGTCGCCGAGTACCGGATGCTGTGGAAGGAGATTTCTCGAACCGATTCCGCCGCGGGCGGGTGAGCAAAGCGAACGCGCAATGGCGTCACGGCAAAGCATAACGCGTCAGAGCGATTCGATGCCCGCGGGCAGGTACGCGGCGGACGACGCTGGTTTTGCGCTTGCCGCCGGTGCGAGTTCGGGCCATGGCGCACCACGGCGAAGCTTCTCGCGCGCAAGCCTGTCAGTTCGCCTTGCGCTCTGGCTATGCGCCTGGACGCTTTGCTCGGCCGGCGCGAGCTTTGCCGCAGCGCCGATTCCGCCGACCAACCTCAATCGGCCCAGCTACGATTATTCCAACGCTGACTCGTGTCCGGCCTGCCATTTCATCGACGGATACGATCACACCGCGCGTGCGGCCGGCCTTCAGTGGAACAGCACCACCAACCAGTGGGAGCGCACGGGGCACGGATGGTGGGATTCGGCTCACGCACAGTCCCAATACGGCTGGTCGCAGGCAAGTTCCCAGTACGGATGGACGCAGCCGAGCGGCACGTACGGAGCCAACGACAATACGTTTTGCGCGTTTTGCCATTCGCCGCTTCAGGCCGACGGCACCTCGACGTTTTCCAACGGCGCGGTCGTCAACCCGGTGACGGTTTCCACGTTCCAGGCAGTGACCTGCGGTTCGTGCCATCCGAGCAACACGGTGGCCGCGCAAATCCTCGCGCAGTACCCTACCGCGTTGTCCAACGGTGAGACGGCGACACTAATCCGGGGGCAGAATCCAAGCCTGGCCGCGTCGTGGATACCGATCCTGCCGGGCCAGGAAAATCAGTTCTGCCTGACCTGCCACGAACAGGATCCACACACCGGGAATTCGATTTTCCAGGTCATGTACGCCGCCGGCGTAACATGCATCGACTGCCACATGGCGCCGTATCAGATTTTCACCGGCACCACGAGCAGTCCGCAGCCTGCGCTGCCCGAGCGATACCATGACTGGAAGGTTGCCGAAAACGTGCCGTATTCCTGCGGTGCCCAGGGCTCGCTTTCGGGCTTCGGATGCCATTCCGAGTTCACGGCCGACTCGGCGCGCTCGTTCATCCCGGTTCTGACGCAGCAGCACAGCCAATGGTGGTCGTTGCCGCCATTCTCCGACCCGAACACGTCTCCTGCGGCGGTTTCGGCGCACAGCTTGAGCACAGCCGCCGATTACATGGATCTCTGGCGTCAGATACAGGCCGTTCAGCAGCGGGGTAAATAATGCCGAGCAAGACGCTACCGCCGAAGGCTTCAGCGCCGGCACGCATCACAGCGGGACGTGGGTTCCGACAGCCATGCTGACCGGCAAAGCGACGCATCCCTTGCGCGGTCGAATCGGCGGGCCATGGGCGAGGTTCGTGCCGGGCGCCCTTGCCGCGTTCGTGGTGGCCTGTATCGCGTCGTGCACCGGCGGCGGAGGAGGAGCGCCGGCGGCGCCAACCGGAGTCAGCGGCGACGTACTTCTGGTCGGCGGCGTGGACCAGTTCAACGGACCCGCAACTGTGGCCGACCTCTTCAACCCGCGTACGGGGACATTCGTATGCGGTCCCGCGGGTTTCAATTCCAAGACCGGGGTGTGCAACAGCGCGCTCGCGCAGGCGCGGTTTTACATGTCGGTCGCACCGCTGCCTAACGGCGA
>JAJYMR010000201.1 GCA_021786815.1 Deltaproteobacteria bacterium | reverse complement strand
CAACTATCACACGCGGTTAGTGTGAGTCCGGTCCGCCATTAATCTCATGCGGATCAATGCAAATCCTCGTATTGAGGGCGCGGAGTTGTCAACGCCGCAAGGCGGCTCGGCCGAAGTTGCAAAGCCGGCGGCATTAGTCGTCCAAGGGCTGCGCAAGCTCTACGGCACGACGGAGGCCGTGGCGGGCGTGGATTTCGAGGTCCGCGAGCGCGAGATTTTCGGGCTGCTGGGCCCCAACGGCGCGGGAAAGACCACCACGCTAGCGATGCTTGCGACGGAGATACGCCCGACCGCCGGTGACGCGACGCTGTTCGGCCGCAGCGTATGCAACGAACCTCAATTCGTGCGCCGCATGATCGGGGTCGTACCGCAGGGGCTTGCGATCTACCCGATGCTCACCGCGGACGAGAACATCCGCTTTTTCGGACGCATGTACGGCCTCACGGGGCGCACGCTCGAAAGCCGCGTCGATGAGTCGCTCAAGTTCGTGGGACTGCAGCACGAGCGCGACAAGGCCGCCGAGATATTGTCCGGCGGGATGAAACGGCGGCTGAACCTCGCAATCGCGCTGGTGCATCAGCCCAGGCTGATTTTGCTGGACGAAGCCACCATCGGCGTTGACCCGAATGCCCGCGAGCACATCTTCGAGATCGTTCGCGGGCTGAGAGACGCCGGCGCCGCAATTCTGTACACCACCCACTACATGGAAGAGGCGGAGCGACTGTGCGACCGGATCGGGATAATGAATGAAGGAAAGCTTATCGCGGCCGGCACCCTGGACGAACTGCTCGCGAACATGGAGTACGCTGAAGTCATCGAGGTGCGCGGACTTCCGCCCGAAATCGATCTCGCGGCCGAATTGGGTTTCAACGGCGTCCGCGCGGTCGAAAAGTCCGATCTCGTAACGCGGCTGCTGGTCAGAAGCGCGGCCGGCCTTCTGGAACCGCTCGAGGAAATCATCGCGCGCTCCGGACAACGCGTGCACCTGAAGATCGAGCCCGTTGGGCTTGACAGCCTGTTCCGTTCGCTGACCGGCGCGGAGCTGAACCACTGATGCGCCGGCTCGCGCTCATCCTGGTCGCGTGTCTCCTGCTGCCGGCCTCATCCGCATGGGCCGCCACCCCGATGGAGTATACGCGAGCGACGCTAGAGCGGGCCACCGCGATCATGTCGAGCGGCGCGACGCACAATCAGAAGCTCGCCGAGTTGTCGGCACTGTTCAACAATTTCCTTGATACCGACGCGATGGCGCGGCAGGCGCTCGGCGCTCACTGGCCCAGTTTGAATCCCTCGCAGCGCAAGGAGTTTCTCGCACTGTTTCACGTGATGATGGAAAGAACCTACGTGCAGAAGCTGATGCTCTTCGAAAATCCGAAATTCTCCTACGTCGGCGAGACGCGTTCGGACGGTGTTGCGCGGGTCGATACCCGGATTATCACGCCCGGCGACGAATTCTCCGTCGTCTATCAGCTTCGGCACGAAGGCGAGCGCTGGATGGTCACCAGCATCACGGTTGAGAAAGTCAATCTGACCGCGAATTACGCCACGCAACTCAACCGCCTGCTCACCCACTCCTCGGTTGATGACGTGCTGGCCGTGATGCGAAGGAAATACGGCAGCCACGTGGAAACCACGAAATGAAGACGCTTGTCGTTATGATGAAGGACCTGCGCCTCATCGCGCGCGATCGTTCGGCGCTGCTTTTCATCCTGCTGGTCCCGATCGTGGTCATCATGGTGGTCGCGGAAACGCAGGCGGAAAAGTCGAAGAACATCGTCTTCGCCGTGGTGAATGAAGACCGCGGACCGGTCGCCTCGGCGCTGATCAAAGTCTTCCGCGACCACCTGGATGTCCGCCTGGTGGACCGTGCAACCGCAGAGCAATGGGTTGCCGTGGAGGACAAGGCCGCGGCGGCCATTGTCCTGCCGCGCGGGATGAGCAAGCGGTACCTGGGCGAAAAGCCCTCGACAATCGAGCTGCTCACCGATCCGGCGCGATGGAAGGACCTCGCCGCTATCAAAGTCATTCTGCTGCTCGCCGATCGCGAGACCGCGTCGCTGGCGGACCCGTTTCACGAGGACTTGATCACGATAAAGGAAAAAAGCCTGACCGGCACGCGGCTGTTGTTTTCGTCGCTGGAACAGCACATCCCCGGTTTCAGCCTGATGTTCGTTCTGTTCACGCTCGTCTTCAGCGTGTCCATCGGTTTGCGCGAGGAAGAAGTGTGGGGCACGAGCAGCAGGCTTGCGGTTGCGCCCGCGTCACGGGCTTCGATAATCGGCGGCAAGCTGCTGGCACGCGTGGTCCTGGGTGTCGGCCAATTGTTGCTGCTACTGGTGTTCGGCCATTTCGTGTTCGGCCTGACGCTCGGCGAATCGCCGCTGGCCTTGTTGCTCGTGTCGGTCGCGATCGTGTTCTCGATGGGCGCGTTTTCGATAATCGTTGCCGCGATTGCGCACACGCGCGAGCAGATCATCCCGGCCGGCATGAGCGTGGTTTTCATCCTGGCCGCGGTCGGCGGCCTGTGGTGGCCTTTCTATGACCAGCCGAGATGGATGCAGATGATTGGCTGGGGCGCGATGACCAGTTGGTCTATGCGTGCCATCCAGGACGTGATCCTGCGCAACAAGAGCGTGCTGGAAATCTGGCGCGCACTGGCGATCCTGACCGGCTACGGAATCGTCTGTTTCGCTATCGGACTGCGCCTGTTCCACTACGGGCGAAGCCAACGCTCCTGACTTCGGTCCTCGGAGTCTTCGCAACCGGACAACCCGCAAACAGAAACTGCGGATGCGGCGCTCGTTGGGATTGTCCCCGACACCGTCGCACTCTGGCGGGAAATCTCCCTCATCGCCAACGGAAAACGGTCCGCAAAAGCGCAGTCCTTTTCTGCCGCATAACCGGCGTCAGGCGGTATGCAGCTTGCTCATTGCATGATGCTGCGCTTGAGCCACGGCGAAAGATTAAGCGGCCTCGGGTCCGAGATGCCGGGCGATGCACTCCCAATGAGCAGCGCGGTGCCGTTTTCCGCGGCATATCGTCCGCTCGCGGGCTTGTTCGACGAGATGTTCCTCGAGGACGGACGTGCGCGACCCGGATGCGAACCGATTGCGCAGGCAATTCGCAGCAGTCCCGACCTCGCCGTTCTGCAGGCGATGGCCGAGCGGATGCTGCTCAGGACCGGGGTTACCTTTAACGTGTACGGCGAACGCGCCGGTACCGAACGGATTTTCCCGTTCGACGTGATTCCGCGAATCATCGATGCCGCCACGTGGCAGACGCTCGAAGCCGGGTTGATTCAGCGGGTCAAGGCGCTCAACGCTTTCGTCGCCGACGTGTACGGCGAGGGCCACATCCTGAAGGATTGCGTCGTTCCGCGCGACCTTATCCTGGGATCGCCGCAATATCGGCGCGGCGCAATCGGCCTCAGGCCGCCCCACGGCGTGTTCATCACGGTGGCGGGAATCGACCTGGTGCGCGGCGCCGACGGGCGCTTCCGCGTGCTCGAGGACAACGTGCGCACGCCCTCGGGCGTTTCCTACGTGATTGAAAATCGGCTGATGCTGACGCGGCTGATGCCCGAGCTTTTGCGCGAATGCCGGGTGCGAAGCGTCGAGCACTACCCGGCCGACCTTCTCGAGAGCCTGACCGAGCTTGCGCCCGAGGGTGTCGAGCGTCCGACAATAGCGTTGCTGACACCGGGGCCCTACAACTCGGCATTCTTCGAGCACGTATTTCTTTCCCAGCGCATGGGCGTCGAGCTGGTCGAAGGCCGCGACCTGGTGTGCATCGACCACAAGCTCTACATGAAGACGGTTCACAAGCTGAAGCAGGTCCATGTGCTCTATCGGCGAATCGACGACGACTTTCTCGATCCGGTGGTGTTCAGGCCGGACTCGCTGCTCGGGGTGCCCGGGCTCACGGCCGCGATGCACGCCGATTCGGTCGCGGTGGCAAACGGAATCGGGACCGGGATCGCCGACGACAAGGCGGTGTTCGCCTATACGCCCCAGATGATTTGCTATTACCTCGGCGAACAGCCGATCCTGCCCATCGTTGAGACCTTTCTGCTGCGCGACCCCGAGGTGCGCTCAAAGATTTTGCGCGATCTCGACCGATACGTCGTCAAGCCCACCGGCGCGTCGGGTGGATACGGCGTTGTTATCGGACCCCGAGCGAGCGATCGCGAGCTTGCCGAAGCGCGCGAAAGGATTGAAAGCAATCCGAGCGGCTTTGTGGCGCAACCGATGGTCAAACTGTCGACGCATCCGACCTTGATAACGGATGAGAAAGGCGCGCCGACGCCGGTGCCGCGCCATGTCGATCTCCGCCCCTTCGTGTTGACGGGCGCACGGCCGCGCGTGCTTGCCGGAGGGCTGACCCGAGTCGCGCTGCGCGAGGGCTCGCTCATCGTGAACTCGTCCCAGGGCGGCGGCAGCAAGGACACCTGGGTGCTCGACGGGCCGTGCTGAGACGAGTCGCAAGCCATCTCTTCTGGACGGCGCGCAACCTGGAGCGCGCCGAATGGCGCGCACGGCTGGCCGACGTCAATTATCACCTGCTGGTCGAGAGCCCCGCCGCGTCGAGCGACGGATGGCTCCCGCTGCTGGCCATCACCGGCGAGCGCGCCGAATTCAGCGCGCGTTACCCCGCCGCGGACGAGCAATCGGTGCTCGAATTCTTCACTATCGATGAGAAGAACCCGTCGTCCATACGAAGCTGCATCGGTCTTGCCCGCGAAAACTGCCGCGCGCTGCGCAACCATATCTCATCCGAGATGTGGTTCGAGGTGAATACGCTTTACCTGGACGCGCAGCGATGGAGCGCCGCGACGTTTCACGAATACGGCGTGTACGAATTCTTCTTCGAGCTTCGCGAGCGCTTCTACCGCATCGCGGGCGTGGTGCGAAACACGATGCCGCGCGAGCTCGGCTATGACTTCCTCACCGTCGGCAGGACGCTGGAGGCGGCCGAGAACGTGAGCCGCCTTCTCGACGTCAAATACCACTTCCTGCTGCCGCGTCCGAATGACGTGGGCTCCCCGCTCGATCTCTCGCAGTGGGCCGCGGTTTTACGGAGCGCCTCGGCGCTGGAAGCGTATATCGGCACCTACGGCAACGCGATCAGGATCGATAAAGTGGTCGAGTTTCTTCTGTTCGACGAAACGTTTCCACGCGCCGCGCGCTTCTGTATCGACCGGCTCGAAGCCGCACTCGAGCGCATCGCAGCCGGTGGCGGCGAAGGCGAGAGCGTGCCGGGCGCGCGGATGCTGGCGTCGCGCCTTCGCTCCGGTTCGGCGAGCGCGGTGCTCGGCGGCGGGCTGCACGAATACCTGTTGGGAGTGCAGGAGGACTGCGCGAGAATCAGCGACGAGATGTTCGCGCGATATCTGCGCTTTGAGTGATTATGCGCTTTCGCGTTCGACACGTGACCAGGTTCTCCTACCAGGAACCGGCCTACGAATCTCACAACGAGCTCCGGCTTAAACCGCGCGAAAGCCCGCATCAGCACACGCTCGCTTTCCAACTCGAGGTCACGCCGCCAGCGGCGATCATCGAATACAAGGACGCGTTCGGAAACCACGTTCATGCCGTGTCGGTGCACGAGGCGCATCGCGAACTCGAGGTCTCGGCCTACTCACTGGTCGAGCGCACCGAGCCGCCCACGCTCGAGGGATTGACGCATCCGTTCGGCGAGTTCCTGCAGGGCGACAGCATGCGCGCGCAGGAGGAATACGACTTCCTGAGTGCGAGCCGCTACGTTCCCTTCAGCGATCCGCTCAAGAAGCTGTTCTGGATGGTGCATCCGCGCATGGAAGAGCCGGTCGCGGAATATACGCGGCGAGTGGTGGCATGGGTCCGCGATCAATTTTCGTACGAGCCGGGAACCACGAACGTCCACTCGGACGTGAACGATATCCTGTCCACCGGCGCCGGCGTATGCCAGGACTTCGCGCATCTGACGCTCGGAATTCTGCGGTTGGCCGGAGTCCCGGCGCGTTACGTTTCGGGCTATCTCGCGCCGCGCGGCCGCACCCGCCCGCTTGGAGCGCAGGCGAGTCACGCATGGATCGAAGCGCTGCTGCCCGAGGCTGGATGGACCGGCTTCGATCCCACGCACGGATGCCTTACCACCGACCATCATCTGCGCCTCGCCGTTGGCCGCGACTACGGCGATGTCCCGCCGCTGCGCGGCGTCTATCGCAGCCCGGGCACCAATTACACGATGGGCGTGATGCTTGATGTCGGCGAATCAGGCGATTTCGACGCCGACCCTCAGGATCCCGGCGCAACTCAACAGTAGTGATTTGCGCCGCGCGCGCCGCGGCGCAAATCACTCTGGCGGTGCGATGCTATTTTCTACTTCGCGGGATGGGCGTCGCGGGGTGACGCGGCGCGCGCGCCGCGAACCGCGGCCGGCGCATTCGCGGCGACCAGCTTCTGGCTTGTCTCAGGCGTCCAATAGTCCGGCTGATCCGCCCACAGGTCGCGGAGATACGGAGCCACCTCGATTCCGAAGAGCCGGGTGTTCTCCGCTCCCACTTCTTCCGGCAGATTGCCCATGTGCGGAGTGGCAATCAGTTGCCCGATCCGGAGATCGGTGATGAGTTCGCGCAGGCGCTGCTGGACGCGCTTGGGCGTGCCGGCGATGATGTAGCCCTTCTCGTCATACTCCCAGAAGCTCATCTCGCCCTTGCTCGCGCGGATACGGTCCTCGGGCGTGAGCTTGCTCTGGCCGATCTTCAGTTGCTCGCCCTGCGACTTGATCGAGCGGATCGTCGTGTAGCCCGGCGGATTGAGGAAGCCGGGCGCGGGGGCCTGGTTGCGATGAAAATAGCGGACGGCCTCGTAATAAAGCTTCTCGGCCTCCGCGTCGGTGTTGGCCACGCACACCACCTGCGTGAAGGCCATGCGATGCGGGTTCATCGTCCCGTTCTGCTTGTCAACGTATTCCCAGAACGCGTCCACCAGCGGCTTTGACGAATACAGGCCCGAGAATGACAGGTGGCCGTAGCAATAGTCTTCCTTGATGACCAAATCCCAGGTCTCGATGCTGCCGCCTCCGCCGGGCACCCAGATCGGAAGCCGCTTCTGGATCGGGCGCGGCCAGATATTCACGTAACGAAGCTTGGTGTATTTGCCGTTGAAGGCGAACGGCTCCGGTTCCGACCACGCGCGCAGGATGAGGCGGCGCGCTTCGTCGAACCGCTCGCGCATCTCGATCGGCGTCATTCCATAAGCGAACACCGAGTCCATCGGGGTGCCGAGAACGAAGCCCGCGGCGAGCCGGCCTCCGGACACGCAATCAAGATAGGCATACTCCTCGGCGACACGCGTCGGCGGATTGTAAAGCGCAAGCGAGTTGCCGACGATCGTAATCGCGGCGTTTTTGGTCCCGCTGGCGAGGCTTGCCGCAAGCAGGTTCGGCGACGGCGTCACCGCCAGGGGCGTCTGATGATGCTCGTTGACGGTCAGGCCGTCGAAACCCACCTGGTCCGCGAGCTGCATCAGCCGGATGAACATCCGGTACATCTCACCCGCCTTGACGGGGTCGATCAGATGGGCCGGCGGCGTTACCCAGGCGGAGCGGTACCGCTCCCGGAAGTCGTCGGGAAGGTGCGGATATGTGACCTCAGCGAACCAGTGGAATCTCATAGCTCAACTTTCCTCCGCCCGTGCAGTTATCGAGCTTGCGATGGGTCTGCGGCGGCGAACATGTGATTTTGGCGCGGCAGAACCGGGCGGAGGCTCCCGCCGATCATACTAGTTGAGGCTGGTCGCGCTACGCCAGCGATTCGCCGAACGTCTCGCGCCGGCACGATTCGCGCAATCGAACGCATAGCGACCCTGGCGAGAGCCGCTGGGACTTCAGACGCGCGCGAGGGATTCCTTCAGCGGTAAATCCACGGTCGGCGATTCCGATCACGCGACTGGAATGCGGCGATCTCGGCCTCGCGCCGCATCGTCATCCCGATTTCGTCGAGTCCATGCAGCAGCGCCTCGCGCCGCGCCGGCTCGATTTCGAACCGGAACTCCTTTCCCGAAGGCGAGACGATCGTTTGCTTCTGGAGGTCAACGGTGACAAAGCCGTGCGCCGCGTCGGCTTCTACCTCCGCGGCTATCGCCTCGACCGTCCGCCGCTCCATCACGACCGGCAGCATCCCGTTCTGGAAGCAGTTGGCGAAAAAGATGTCGCCGAAGCTGGGCGCGACGACGCATCGGAAGCCCATCTGCTGAAGCGCCCACACCGCGGGCTCGCGCGAGCTACCGCATCCGAAGTTCGCGCCGGCGAGCAGAATCTGCGCTCGTCGAAACGGCTCGCGATTCAGCACGAAATCGGGATTCTCGCCACCGTCGGGCAGATAGCGCAGCAGTTCGAATGCGTACTTGCCGACCTCGTCGGGCCGTCCGCCGACCAGACGGTCGATCCGGATGATCACGTCGGTGTCGATATTGTCGCGCATCAGCGGCGCGGCGAGCGCCCGCAGCCTTACGAATTCTTCCACGGCTCAACCCCGAGCTTTCTTACGTCAACCAGGCATCCGGCAAGCGCCGCCGCGGCGGCAGAGACGGGACTTGCCAGATGGGTGCGTGCGCCGGGTCCCTGGCGGCCGACAAAATTGCGGTTGGAGGTCGAGACGCATCGTTTTCCCGGGTCGACCATCTCGCCGTTGGCTCCGACGCACAGCGAGCATCCCGGCTCGCGCCATTCGAAGCCCGCGTCGCGGAAGATCCGATCCAGTCCTTCGGCCTCGGCCGCGCGTTTGACGCCGGTCGAGCCCGGCACAACCCATGCGCGGACGCGGCTTGCGACCTTTGCGCCCTTGGCCACGCGCGCCGCGGCGCGCAGGTCGGAAAGCCTGCTGTTGGTGCACGAGCCGATAAACACGCGCTCGATCGGAAGCCCCTCGAGCCGTGCGCCGGGCTTGAGATCCATGTATTCGAGTGCCGCGCGCATCGAAGCGCGGCGTCCCGCGTCGATGGCGCCATCGGGGTCGGGAACGCGCCCGTCGATCGCGATTACGTGCTCCGGGCTCGTACCCCACGTAACCTGCGGTGCAAGCGCACCCGAGTCGAAGCGGACTTCGCGTTCGAATTCGGCGTCGCCGTCGGAGTTGAGATTTCGCCAGTGCGCAAGCGCGCGCTCCCACATCTCGCCCTTCGGTGCCATCGGACGGCCCGCGATATACTCGAACGTCGCGTCGTCCGGCGCGACCATCCCGATCTTCGCGCCAAGCTCGATCGAGAGATTGCAGATCGTAAGCCTGCCCTCGACGCCGAGCGCGCGAATCGCCGCGCCCGCGTACTCGACCGCGAAACCGCTTCCCGCCGCCGCGCCGACGAGTCCAATCAGATGCAGGATCATGTCCTTGGGCGTCACTCCAGCGGCCGGCGCGCCATCCATCGTGACGCGCATGCGCCGGGGCCTTCGCTGGACGAGCGTCTGTGTCGCAAGCACATGAACCAGTTCCGTCGAGCCGATTCCAAACGCGAGCGCGCCGACGCCGCCGTGCGTGCAGGTATGGCTGTCGCCGCACACGATCGTCATCCCGGGAAGGCTCAGTCCCATCTCGGGTCCGATAACGTGGACGATTCCCTGGCCGTCGCTGCCGAGGTCGAACATCCGGATTCCGTTTGCCGCCGACGCTGCGCGAAGCATCCTGAGCAGTCGCCCGCCAACGGGATTGGTGTCCTCGGTGCGGCCGGGCGCGCTCGAGACCGCGTGGTCAGCGGTTGCGAAGGTCAGTTCCGGATTTCGAACGCGATAGCCCTTTTCGGCGAGCATCCTGAAGCCCGGTCCGCCGCCGAGATCATGCATCAGATGGAGATCGACGTGCATCAGGGCGACCTCGTTGCCGAGGTCGGCCACCACATGCTCGTCCCAGATTTTGTCGAAGAGCGTGCGTCCCATCGCGTCTTCGTTCCTGTGTGCGCTCGCCGATACGCGCGCGGTTGCGCGCCGTCATCTTTGCGCTTCAGAGACTAGCGAAGGCCGAGGCCGGCGCGAAAGCGGAATTCGTGCGAAGAAACGCCCCGGTCAGCGCGCGGGTGGCGCGGGATGCTGCTGGGTGAGGCAATGGACCGCGCCGAGGCCCAGCACCAGGTCGGTTGCGTGAATCCCGATCACGTCGCGCCCGGGAAACAGGCGCGCGAGGGTGGCGCGTGCGACGTCGTCGGCCGGACAATCGAAGGTCGGCATCACGACGGCGCCGTTGGTGATGTAGAAGTTCGCGTAGGAAGCCGGGAGACGGCCGTCCTCACTGGATTCGACCGCGCGCGGCATCGGCAGCGTCTCGATTTTGAACGCGCGCCCGCGGTGATCGCGTATCGCGCGCAGGCGCTTCAGATTCTCGCGCAGCGGCTTGTAATTGACGTCGAGCGGGTCCTCCTCGACCACGGTGACAATCGTATCCTCGGCGACGAAGCGCGCGATATCGTCAACGTGTCCGTCGGTGTCGTCGCCCGCGATCCCGTCGCCGAGCCAGAAGATCTCTTCCACCCCGAGATAGACGCGCAAATATTCCTCGATTTCGGCGCGGCCGAGCGCGGGATTGCGATTGGGATTGAGCAGGCACGACTCCGTCGTGAGCATCGCGCCCGTCCCGTTCACCTCGATCGAGCCGCCTTCGAGCACGATTCCCGGCTCGATCACCTCAAAGCCGTAGCGTTCGCCGAGCCGTGTCGGCGCCACGTCATCGAGGTCATACGCTCCATACTTTTCGCCCCACGAGTTGAAGCGCCAATCGAGCGCGATCTGCGCCGGTCCGTCGCCCGGAGCGATGCGATTGACGAAAATCGGCCCGTGATCGCGGACCCACGAATCGTTGGTGGGAACGACGAGGATCTCCACCCGCGCCATTTTCGCCGGGTCGCCAATCCGCTCGCGCACGATCGCGCGTACCGGCTCAACCGCCGACTCGTCCTTGACGAGGATTCTTACCGGTTCCGAAGCCGCAAACGCCGCCGCCATCCGGGCGAACACCGGCGGAATCGCCGCGAGTCTGCCGGGCCACGTGTCGGGGTTGTGCGGCCATACCAGGTAGGTCGCCAGATGCTTCTCCCACTCGGCGGGCATCCGGTACGAGCGCAGAAGCTCTCGATGCTCTTTCGGGATCGGTGACACGATTCTCTTACGAACGATAGCGAAGCAGAAGATCCTTGTAGGCGTCGATACGCCGGTCGCGCAGGAACGGCCAGTTGCGGCGCGTCTCCTCGATCTTGCCAAGATCGCATTCCGCCATAAGCAGTTCCTCGCCCGCTCCCGCCTTGGCGATAATCTTTCCGAACGGGTCAACGACGAACGAGCGGCCCCAGAATTCGAGCCCGCCCTCGACGCCAACACGGTTCACGACCGCAACGAATACGCCGTTTGCGATCGCATGGCCGCGCTGAATCGTCTCCCACGCGTCGGCCTGTTCGCGGCGAACCTCGGGTATTTCCTCGCGATGCCATCCGATGGCGGTCGGATAGAAGAGCATCCTCGCCCCCGCCATCGCCGTCAGCCGCGCCGCTTCGGGGAACCATTGGTCCCAGCAGACCAGGACGCCGAGACGCCCGCAGACGGTCGGATGGGAGACGAAATCGAGATCGCCGGGCGTGAAGTAGAATTTCTCGTAGTAGCGCGGGTCGTCCGGGATATGCATCTTGCGGTAGCGGCCCGCGATTTTCCCGTCCGCGTCGAACACTACGGCGGTGTTGTGATAGACGCCCTCGGCGCGCTTCTCGAAAATCGAGGCGACGACGACGACCTTTTTTTCGGCGGCGACCCGGCCGAGCGCTTCGGTCGTGGGACCTGGAATCGGCTCGGCAAGGTCGAAGAAGCGGGTATCCTCGGTCTGACACGGGTAATGGGACAGGAACAGTTCCGGCAGGCATACGACCCGTGCGCCGCGCGCCGCCGCCTCGCCGATTCGCGAAATCGCGCATTCGAGATTGCGCGCCGGCTCAGGCTCGCACTTCATCTGCACGAGCGCGACGGTAGGGCTTTCGGGCCGAGGTTCCATTTGTCTATTCTTGATACCAGCGCGCGAAAGTGCGCGCTATCCGTCGCGGCTGAATCAATGAGCGCATCTTCTCCACGGCCCAATCAGCAAGCCACGGCGCGTACGGCGCGGATGCTCCTGCGCCGTTGCGAGCGGGGCGCTCTTGCCACGCTCCTTTCGGGAGCGCCTTACGCGTCGCTCGTTCTTCTCGCCGCGGATCTTGACGGCAGTCCGCTTCTGCTCTTGTCCGATCTGGCGCAGGCCACACGCAATCTCAAGGCCGACCTGCGGGCCTCGATACTGGTCTCGGCGACGGAGACCGGGCGCGATCCGCTCGATTCGCCGCGTCTTACTCTGCTCGGGCGCGTGCAGGCGACCAGCGAGCCGCGCCATCGCCAGCGCTACCTGGCGCGCCAGCCGCAGAGCGCGCTCTACGCTGACTTTGGCGATTTCCACTTTTACCGGATGGCGGTCGAGCGGGCGCATTATGTCGGCGGCTTCGGCAAAATCGCATGGATCGAAGCCGCGGACCTGCTGACGGCGGACAGCGCGCAAGGACTGGCCGGAGCCGAAGCGGTGCTTGCCGAATGGATTAATCGCGAGCGGCGGGCCGAGCTTGACCTGTGCGTCAATCGTCTCGCCGGACGCGGCGGCGCGGGATGGCAAGTGACCGGTATCGACCCCGACGGTATCGACCTGCGCCGCGCCGATGATATCGCGCGCCTCGACTTCGCCGCACCTGCGCCTACGGACGAGGCGTTCCGCGCCGCCTTTGCCGATCTGGCCGCCGCCGCCCATCGTGCGCCCGCGGATTGAGCAGCCGGCGAAAAGAATCGCGCCAAGCCGGAGATTCGACGTCCGCGCAGAGATCTGCGGCAAGGGGCGGTTGCAACGCCGACAGTGTGGTAATCTAATAGGCGCTCGTCCCAGGGACGAATGATTTGTTCCGGGGTTGCCCGTCGCCGATAGCCGGGTCCTGCGCAAGGGAAGGCTGCGAACCCCGCCAGGTCCGGAAGGAAGCAACGGTACCGGCTGAACCCCTGTGCCGCAGGGGCGCCTGGCTATCGCTCGGCGGGCAACTCCATTTTTGAGCGTTCCACAGATGGCCGATATCCAAGCGTCTCATCTCGTGCTTGCCCGCAAATGGCGCCCCGAGCGCTTCAGCGAGCTGGTCGGCCAGGAGCACGTGACACGCACGCTTACCGAGGCGCTAAGACGCGGCCGTATCGCCCATGCGTTCCTGTTCACCGGTATCCGGGGCGTGGGCAAGACGACGGCGGCGCGAATCCTGGCGCGATGCCTCAACTGCGAGAAAGGACCGACGCCGGAGCCGTGCGGCGAATGCCCAGCCTGCGTGGAGATTCGCGCGGGCCGCGCCCTTGACGTCTCGGAGATCGACGGCGCGACCTATCGCAAGATCGACGACGCGCGGGCGATTATCGAAAACCTGGGCTACCGCCCGGCGCGCGACCGCTTCAAGATTTACATCATCGACGAGGCCCATCAGCTCACCGACCAGGCCTTCAACGCGCTGCTCAAGACGCTCGAAGAGCCGCCGCCGCACGTCAAGTTCATCCTCGCGACGACCGAGCCGCAGAAGATGCCCGAGACGATTCTCTCGCGGCTTCAGCGCTACGACTTCCGGCGAATCCCGCTTGCAACCATCTTCGCCCGGCTGAAGGATCTCGCCGCGCGCGAAGGCGTGGAGGCCGAGGAATCGGCCCTGATGCTGCTCGCGCGCGAGTCGGGCGGAAGCATGCGCGACGCGGAGCGGATGCTCGAGACGGCGCTCGCGGCAGCGTCGGACGGAAAGGTCGTCGAAGCGGAAGTGGCGGCAAGCCTCGGCGTGGCGAGCCGTTCGGTCGTCTATTCGCTCCTGGAGTCGATCCTGAAGAAGGACGCGTCGCGGGCGCTTTCGCAGGCGCGCGAGCTTTACTCGCGCGGCGCGAATCTGGAATCGCTCGGGCGCGACCTGCTCGAATCGCTGCGAAACCTGGCCGTCGCAAAGCTTCCCGAAACCGATTCGATGAGCCCGCTGACCGACCTGCCGGACCACGAGGCGGCCCATCTGCGCCGTCTCGCCGCGGAGCCGAGTAATCGCGACCTGATGCGGCTGTTTCATCTGATGGCCGACGCGCAGGAGCAGATCATGCGCTCGCCGTATCCCGATCTGCTGCTCGAGATGGCGCTCGTCAGGATGGCGACGCTTGCGCCGGTCATGGACGCGGACGAACTGCTGCGGGCGATTCGCGCGAACGGCCAAGGCGCGTCCGGCGCGCCGCCCGCGTCTTCCGGCGGCGCTCCTTCGGGCTCGCAAGGCACGCACGCGCGCCGAATCAAGGTCGAAGGCGAGGTCAACGCGCAGGCTCCCGCCCGTCCGGAGCTCGCGCCGGTCCGCGTGGCGGCGCCGGTGGCGGATTCTGCAGGTCTGGATCTTCCCGACCTGCGCGCGCATATCCGGGCGCGCCGGGCGGCCCTTGCCGGCTTCATGGAGCAGGGCGCAGCGCTTTCAATTGCTGGCGATACGCTTAAGGTGACGGCGCGCAACGAGATTTACATTCGCTACCTGGCCGACAACCGCGCGACCCTTGCGGAGCTTGCCTCGGAATTCTACGGACGCCCGTTCAGGGTCGAACTGGTCTCAGATGTCGCCGCGCCGGCTGAAGCGTCGGCGCCGTCACCCGCTCCGGCCGTTGAATCGCGGGTCGCAAATCAGAGTGCCGGCGCGAAGGCTCAAAACGCCCGGGCCGCCGCGTCTCCCGAGGCGTCCGCTCCGCCGGACGAGGCCGCGTCTCCAGGGTTCGCCGCGATGATGTCGGAGGCGAGCAAAAATGTCGCAAACGGCTCGTCGAAGCCCCAAGCCGCGTCCCGAGCGCGGACCGCAAACGCCGAAGAACGCCAGGCCGTGCTCTCGGATCCCGAGATGCGGCCGATCTTCGACGCGCTCGAGGCGCGCCTTGTCGAGGTGAGAATCAGCGACCAGGCGCCCGCCGCGGACGAACCGAAGAGCTAGGATGCGGCCTAACGCAGCTTTTGTTTTGGAGTAATACCGTGGCAGACATAGACCTGTCGGCGCTTCTCAAGCAGGCGCAAGCCCTGCAGGAGCGCTTCAAGCAGATGCAGGAAGAGGTCGCGTCGAAGACCGTCGAGGCGCAGTCGGGCGGCGGGATGGTGCGGGTCGTCGCGGACGGTTCGATGCGGATTCGCAAGGTCGAGATCGACCCGATGCTGATCGGCGCGAACGACAAGGCGATGCTCGAAGACCTGATTGTCGTTGCCGTCAACGACGCGCTTGCCCGCGCGCAGAACCTGGTCGCCGAGCAGATGGGCAGGCTCGGCCCTTTAGCGGGGCTCAAAATCCCCGGCTTCGGCGACTGATAATCCTCCAACGCGCTTGCCCATGGCTGAAAAACCCCGGCATCAGGAAGGATTGCCACCCGCGATGACGCGGCTCGTCAAGGAGCTTTCGCGCCTTCCCGGGATTGGCGAGAAAACCGCCTCACGGCTCGCCTTCAACCTGCTCAATCGCCCGCGCGAGGAGGTTATCGCGCTGGCCGAGGCGTTGCTCGAAATGAAGGAGCGTGTCGGGCTTTGCTCGCAATGCTTCGGGCTGTCGGACGCGCCGCGATGCCATATTTGCGAAGACGCCGTGCGCGAGCATGACGTTATCTGCGTGGTCGAAGGACCGGCGGACCTGATGTCGCTCGAGCGCGCGCGAAGCTTCAACGGCGTCTATCACGTGCTTCACGGCGCGCTTGCCCCGCTCGATGGGATTGGCCCGGACGATATCAAGATAAAGGAATTGCTCGGCCGGATAAGCGAACCGCCAGGCGTGCGCGAAGTGATAATCGCAACCAACGCAACCGTCGAGGGCGAGGCGACCGCGCTCTATATCGCGCGTGCGCTCAAGCCTCTGAGCGTCAAGGCGACGCGTCTTGCGCGCGGGCTTCCGGCCGGCGGCGATCTCGAATACAGCGACGCCGCAACCCTTGCGAGTGCGCTCAGCGGCCGGCGCGAACTCTAGCACGCCGGTTTCTTCTCCTTCCCCGCATTTAGTTGCGGGGGAAGGCCGGAAAAGGGGTGCTGACGCGGGGCTCGGCCGACGGGCTCGATTCTTCCCTTGCGGCCCGCCAGCGTGAGCATTACGATGAACCGCGTGCAAACGTCCGGTCGCCGTTGGACCGGAGCAAACCGTCAGTTCTTTTCAACCTTAACCTCTTAAGCTTTCTCCCGGGCCTTCGACCGTTCCGGGAAAGGAAGTGTGTGCTATGGCTTTCGAACTTCCCCAGCTCCCCTACGCGATGGACGCGCTCGCGCCCTACATTTCCAGGGAAACGCTCGAGTTTCACCACGGCAAGCATCACGCCGCCTACGTGAACAAACTCAACGAGCTAATCAAAGGAACCGCCGACGAAGGCAAGTCGCTCGACGATATTATCAAGTCGGCCAAGGGCGGTCTGTTCAATCAGGCCGCACAGCATTGGAACCATAGCTTCTACTGGAAGTCACTGGCGCCCATGGCGGGCGGCGAGCCCAAGGGCAAAATCGCCGACGCAATCAAGAAGGCGTTCGGCGGCTTCGATGCCTTCAAGCAGAAGTTCACGCAGGAGGCGACGGGCCACTTCGGCAGCGGATGGGCCTGGCTGGTGCAGGCCGCCGACGGCTCGCTTGCGGTCGAATCGACCCACGACGCCGACACGCCGCTCGCGCACGGCAAGCACGCGATTATCACCTGCGACGTGTGGGAGCACGCGTACTATATCGACTATCGCAACGCGCGGCCCAAGTACGTCGAAGCGTTCTGGAACCTGGTCAACTGGGAGTTCGCCAACCAGAACCTGAAGTAGATCCGAAGACATGAAAGAAGGGCGCGGGAGATGCCTCTGGCGCCCTCTTTTTATTCGCCTTGCTCGATCTTCTATTCCGGCACAGCCTCGCCTGAACCGCCGAATTCTTTGGGAAAATCTTTCAGTTTCGGAAGTCCGTCACGGATCCGCAAAACCGTCTCGGCGTAGTTTACGTGGACGGCCGGGACGAACTTCAGCGTCGGCAGCGTCGCCGAAAATACGTCCACCATTCCCAGCGGCGGATGGTTGGTCATCAGATGCCCGCCGCATTTCCTGCAGTATTGCCGCTGACTGAGTTCCGTCTTCTGGAACGTCGCAATGTTCTCGGCACCTGCGGTGACGCGCACCGCCTCGGGCTTCCACAGCGTGAAGGCATTGACCGGACCGCCCGACCATGATCGGCATGATCGGCAATGGCAATATCCCATCGCTTCCGGCTCGCCGGAGGCTTCCAAACGAACGGCCCCGCAAAAACATTCGCCTTTGTACGTCGCCATTATCGCTCCTTATCCGGACCTATTCCTCTCGGTCTCAACGGAACGTGTCCATAATTTCGTGGATTCGCGCCCGGCTGAGACGGTCGAATCTTAGGAGCTTTGCTCTCTCGCGACCAGCCTGCGCAGGTTTTTTTGGCGAGTCGGAAGCGTCCGCGCGCCTCAGATACTGAACGTGAGCGCGCCACGACGGCGCTCGGACAGCGATTGAAGCGTGGTCCGGCGCAGGACCGTGTTTACCGAATCGCGCACCTCGCGCCACGCCTCGCGCATCGGACACGGCTGCTCGCGCGGACAGGTCGCGCTGCCGTTCTCCTCAAGGCAATCGACCGGCGAATAATCGCCCTCGATTATCTGCACCACGTCGCCCATCGTGATGCGCGCGGGATGGCGCGCCAGCACGTAGCCGCCGCTTGGACCCTTCTGACTCGCGACCAACCCGCCGCGCTTCAGCTCGATAAGCAGCCGGCGCAGGTAGTTCTCCGGAATCGCCTGCGCAGCCGCTATCTCCTCCACCCTTAGCGGAGAAACCGACGGATAACGCTCCGCAAGCATCAGGAGCGCCTTCAGGGAGTAATCGACGCCGACACCGAATTTCATACGATTCCGTTGAGAGATTTAGCACGGTCGCGAGATAGATGAAATAGGAGACTTGTTAAGTCATCTAATTAGTTGACTAAGATGAGCACTGAAGTTATCTTTTGCCCCCGTTGCGGCGCTTCCAGCGCGCCAGCCCTGAAGAACGGGGAGTTTTCGTATCGATGCCCAGACGTGAACCGCCTTCGTGGGACCTCGTGCTCAAGCGCAACTCCGTCGAGCGCCTGAAACGCGAGCTTTTCCCGACCGAATTGAGCGGCCAGTGGGAGCGGCTGGTGCAAACGCCTTACGAAAAGCTGCCCGAGGAGGACATCGTTCGCCTGCAATGGTTCGGGATGTACCACGACAAGCCCAAGGTCGGGACCTTTATGATGCGGATAAAGATCCCGAGCGGCATCCTGAGCCCAGAAGGCCTTCGCGCAATCGGTGAAATTTCCGAGCGCTGCGGACGCGACCAGGGCGAGCTGACCACCCGGCAGAATATCCAGCTGCATTACATAACGATCGAGCGCTTTCCGGAGATTTTCGAGCACCTCAGGTCGGCGGGGCTGACCACGATGGGCGGATGCGGCGACGTGGTGCGTAATATCACCGGATGCCCGGTCGCCGGGGTCGCGTGCGACGAACTTTTCGACGTAACCGGCGTTGTCCGCGCGGCGGCTGATTTCTTTTACGGCAACCGCGAATATTCGGACCTGCCGCGCAAGCACAAGATCACGATCGCGGCGTGCCACTACCAGTGCAACGCGCCCGAAATCAATTGCGTCGCGATGGTGGGCACGTTGAAGGACGGCCGCGAGGGCTTCGCGGTCAGGGTCGGCGGGGGGCTCTCCTCGACGCCGCGCCTTTCGCGCCATCTGGGCGTCTTCGTCCCGCGCGAGCGCGCAATCGCGGTTCTGCGCGCAATCCTCGACGCGTGGCGCCTTACCACTGAGTATCGGATTTCCCGGGTCAAGGCGCGGCTCAAGTTCATGATCGACGATTACGGCGTCGACGGCTTTCGAAACCTGATCGAGGAACGGCTCGGCTACGCGCTCGAGAAGCTCGACGAGATGCCGCTTGCCGGCGCCGAGAGCGATCACATGGGAATCCACGAGGAAAAGACCCCCGGTCGCTTCCATGTCGGCTTTCCGGTCTATCTCGGCCTGATGAGCGGGCGCCAGATGCGCGCGGTCGCGGATGTCGTATCGTCTTTCAGCGGCGATATCAGGCTTACGCGCCGGCAGAATTTTATCGTGACCGGAATCCCCGCCGAACGAATCGACGAAATCGTCGGCCGAATCGGAGAGATCGGATTCCCGCTCAACGTGAACGGGCTTTACGCCTCATCGATCGGATGCATCGGCGACCCGCATTGCAATTACGCCGTCACGCCGACCAAGACCAAGCTCGCCGCGATAATCGAGCGGCTGATCGGACGGTTCGGCAACGAGGTCGCGGGGCTGAAGCTCAATCTCGACGGATGCCCGCACGCATGCGCGCAGCATTGGACCGGGGATATCGGGCTCCAGGGTACTACAGGACGCGGTCCCGGCGGCGAGCCGCTCGAAGCCTTCGATATCATCCTGCGCGGCGGACTCGGCCGCGACGCGGCAATAGGAAAGCCTCTGCTGCGGCGGGTACCGTCCGCGATGGTCGAGGATTACCTGGAGCGCCTGGTTGACGCTTATCTTGCCCGGCGCGCGGCCGGAGAATCGTTCACCAGGTTCTGCACGAGGCTCGCCGACGAGGAACTGCTCGCAATCGCGCACGGCCCCGAACAGACGGCGTCTGCGCCAACCGCGTAGGAATCCAAGAGGGGCTCAGACGCGGAGAACAGGAGAAGTATCGGTGCACCAGGAAACCCACATCCCGCGGCTACTTCACACCATGGACGAACTCGAAGCGGGCGAAGCCGCCGTCGAACTCGACGACAAGGAGCCGCAGGAGGTCCTCGCCTGGGCCGCCGAACGCTTCGGCCGTGAACTGGGCATCTGCTCGAGCTTCCAGGCCGAGGGCTGCGTGCTGATCGACATGGCCGTCCGGCTCGACCCGAACGTCCGGATCTTCACCGTCGATACCGGACGCCAGCCGCAGGAGACCTACGATCTTATCGACCGGATCCGCGAGCGTTACGGCGTCAAAATCGAGGTCTTCGCCCCGGATGCCGGCGTGGTGGAGCAGATGATCACGCGGCACGGCCCCAACCTGTTTTACCGCGAGGTGAACCTGCGCCTTTTGTGCTGCCAGGTGCGCAAGGTGCTGCCGCTAAGGCGTGCGCTGATGAATTTCAGCGCCTGGGTCACGGGCCTTCGCCGCGACCAATGGGCGACCCGCTCCAATATCCGGAAAGTCGAAATCGACCACGACCACGGCGGTATCGTAAAGCTCGCGCCGCTCGCCGACTGGACCGAAGACGAAGTCTGGGACTATATCCGCGCCAACCAGGTCCCCTACAACGCGCTCTACGACAAGGGCTACAAGTCGATTGGATGCGCCCCGTGCACGCGGCCGGTCGCTGAAGGCGCGGATCCGCGGTCCGGCCGATGGTGGTGGGAGACCGGCGCGCCGAAGGAGTGCGGGATGCACTGCGCGATCGAAACCGGCGGCTTCGAACATGAGCTTGCCGCACTGCTCGGCGGTCATGGCGCCGGTGCGGCCGACGGCGCAGAGCGCGGCCCCGGATGAGCGGCCGCGCTTACACCCCCGAGCACAGCCCTGACGGTGTGCTCAGGCTCGACACGCTCCAGCGCGCGGTCCTGTTGCCGCAGGTCGAGGCGTTCCGCGACGCGGCGCGCGACCCGCAGACCCGCGCCCTCTACTCGAAACTTCGCGACGCTGTGGACCGGATGGAAGTCGGACCGCACATGGCCGAACGGCTCGGCGCGATTATCGAAGTCGCGCTTTCGAGCGGACGGATAAGAAACGTCTTCGGCCCCGGCGCGGAGGCCTCGCTCGGCACGCTGTTCGACCAGACTCCGCCCGGACGCCGGATCGCCGATTCGATAGCCACACTCAACACCGCTCTCAAGAGCATTTCCGGCCAGACGCTCGAAGATGCGTCCGTATCGGCGCGAAATTCTGGGTCATACGCGCTTTCGCTCAAGACCTCGGGCTGCAGAATCGTGATTCGCTTCGAGCCGTCAGGCGTGCGTGTGGAGAGCCTCGAACTCGACCTCGGGTGAAACCCGCCGGGCGCCATTTACGCGCCGCTCAGCTTGCCTGGACTGCGCATTTTTCCTAATGCTTTCTCGCGCCTTCCGTATCGACGGGATCGGGAGGCTCGGGGAGCCGCAGCGGACCGTTCGAATGGCTTGCTTTCCGATGCTAACCTTTTCCTGACGCACCGGCTTTTGCCCCTGATGTCCGGGGGAACGCGGACTTCGAAGTGGCGAGCCGGCGTCGTTCTGAATTGGGAAACCATCGGCAAACGCTTCCGAAAAGAGCTCGCGCGGCGCTTATTGAAGCGGTCCGCGCGCTCGGCGCTTTCGTTCTCTGTATCATCGCCGTAGCGATTATCTCCGGCGCATCGCCCGCGCCTGCGCAAACCGCCCCAAAGCCCGCGACGACGCCCAACGCCGCCGCAGCGAAACCAGCAGCATCGGGCAAGCCTGCGGCGGCAAAACCTGCAGCGGCGCCCGCCGCACAAACCAAGCCTTCCCGGCTCGACAATTTTCCGCGCGGGCAAGCGGTAATCGCCTACCTAAGCCAGGTCATCGCCTGGTACCGGCATCTCGGGATCGAGGAACGGTTCGTCGAAGAGCCTTCGGAAGTGCTGATCTTTGCCGAAGATCGCCGGATGGCGGGCGAGATTCTGACTCTCGCCTTCCAGTACGCGCGTGCTGAGGCCAAACTGCTTGCGAAACTGTCCGCGCCTGCGACACCGCCCGCCGGCGCACAAGCCGTGGCGCCTGCTTCCGGCAGCGTAACGGCCCTCCCTAGTCTTGAGGCAAGGGAAACCCAGGCTCAGCAGGACGGAAACCTTGCGCGCCAGAAGCTCAAGACGCTCCAGCGCGAACTCGTTTCGGCCCGCGGAAAGAAACGCCGCGACGTCCTATCCGCAATCAGCGCGGCGCAGAGCGAGATCGACCTCGCCAACGCCCGCTACGACGCGATCCAAAGCATGATCGCATTCGAAAAGTCGAACGCCCTTGGCGCGCGGCACAAAGGCGGCGACCTGCTCGCGCAGATAGACGAACTCCAACGATCGGTCGCTCTTCCACCGTCCGAAGAGGCTGCCGCAAAGGGCGGCGGCGCACCGGCGATGGCGCTCAAGGCACGGCACATCGTCGAGCCGAGCGGCATAATCGGGCTTTCGCAGAACCTGTTCGCGCTCGGCCGCAAACTCGCCGCGCTCGACGAGACGATCCGCTTGACGCAGTCGTTGGCCGAGACGGGGCACAGCCTGCGCGACCCGCTGATCAAGGATCTCGTCCAGATCCGGCATCGCGGTGCCGAGTTGGCCAGCCAGTCGGGCACGAGCGACGTGATCCATCTACGCAGCCAGCAGCGCGAGTTCCAGGCCCTTATCGAACGGCACAAGCTGGTTTCCGCGGCGACGCTGCCGGTGGCCAAGCAGGTCGTCGCGCTCGACCTTTACGTGACCAATCTCAAACGATGGAAGCAGCAGATCGAGCATCAGTCGGCGCGCGAGTTCCGAAGCCTGATAACGCGCCTGGTGGTGCTCGGGATCGTGCTCGCCCTGGTGTTCGGGGCGGCCGTGACCTGGCGGCGCGTTACCTTCCGCTATGTGCAGGACGTCCGCCGCCGCCATCAGTTCCTCCAGGCACGCCGGCTCGTGGTCGCAATCGCGGTTGCGATGATCCTGCTGTTCAACTTCGCAAGCGAGCTCGGCGCGGTGGCAACCGTGATGGGCTTCGCGGCGGCGGGAATCGCGTTCGCGCTTCAAAACGTGATCCTGTCGGTCGCGGGTTATTTTTTCCTGATCGGAAAATTCGGGATCAAGGCGGGCGATCGGGTCCAAATCTCCGGCGTGACCGGCGACGTGGTCGATATCGGCCTGGTGAAGCTGAGCCTGATGGAACTGGGCGGCACCGACAACGACCATCAGCCGACCGGCCGCGTGGTGGTGTTTTCCAACGCGATCGTGTTTCAGTCCAACGGAAATTTCTTCAAGCAGGCGCCGGGCTCGCATTTCGTCTGGAGGGAGGTAAGCCTGACGCTTTCGCCCGATTGCGATTACCGGCTGGCGGAAAAGCGGTTGCTCGAAGCGACCGAGGAGGTGTTCGCGCACTACCGCGAGGCTATCCAGCGGCAATACCGCGAGATGGAGAAAAGCCTGAACATCGAGGTCGAGATGCCGCGCCCACAGAGCCGCCTGCAGCTCGGCCAGCAGGGGCTGCAGATGACTATCCGCTATCCGGTCGAAACCCGAAACGCGATCCAGACCGCCGACGCGGTCACGCGCCGGCTGCTCGACACGATAAGACGCGAGCCTTCGCTAAAGCTCGTCGGCCAGGCCACTCCCAATATCCAGCCCCCAGCCACGCTCGCCGAACCGACCGCATCCGCCGCGCCGCAGCCGCCGGATGCGCCCGAAACCGCCGTCAGGCCGGGGTCCTACAAGTAGCCGGCGAGCGGCCTCACGGCTGCGCGCCAAAGCTGCGCGCCACGTTGTCGACCACGTCGGCAAGCTCCGGAATCCGGTAGCGTTCGCCCGTATAGGCCTTGTACATCAGGAACAGCCAGAAGAGCGCCAGAGCCAGATTGATCAGCCCCTGCAGGAATGCGAACAGCGCGCCAATCGCATGGGGCAGAACCGAGATAAACACGCCGAAGATGATGTTTATCGCGAACCAGACGACCGAAAATCCGATCGACTGGCGCGCGTGAAACCTGACGAACTCGTCCTGGTTATAGGGCTCGATATACAGGAGCAGTATCCCGGTAACGAATCCCAGTAGATAGCTCAGAGCAGCGATCGGTCTGGATTCGGGTTTCGCGCTCTCGCCGTTCATCACGCGTTCCTCCTGTCGCATGCCGTGCGCCATTGGAAGGCTGGTGCTCGCGTCATATCTTCTCTAATCGAACGCAAACGCAAATCGCAATGCCGTGCGGGGACTGCGCCTGCCAGGGCGCGCGGGGGCCGAGCGTCAGGGGCGAATCGAACGGAGGGTCGGCGCCTTCGGCTCAGTCATTTCTTGACGGCTCCGGGCGCAAAACGGTCCAGCGCGTCCGCCGTCGCGCGGGCGGTCGCAAGCCCTTCGAGCTGGGCGTGAATACGGCCCACGAGCTGCCTGCGAAGCACTGGCTTGGCCAAAAAATCGCTCACGCCGAGCCTGATTCCCTCGGCCCGCGCGTCGATATCGTCGCGCGCCGTGATCATAATAACCGGGATCTCGGCGGTGTCGGGATTGTTCTTGAGCGCGCGCACCACCTGGTAGCCATCCATCTCCGGCATCATCAGGTCGAGCAGAATCAGGTCCACCGTCTTCGCCTGGAGCATCCTGAGGCACTCGGAACCCGAGCCAGCCTCGACCGGCACGAATCCCTCCCGCGCAAGGTAGCGCGACAGAATCGTCACCGTATCGGGGTCGTCGTCAACAACCATTATCTGAGCGGGTCTGTTCGGCTTGGCCATACCTGCCCCAAAAGCCTTCTTATCGGTCTTCACGCCCGTCAGGCGACGGCGCTATCACGCCGCATCTTCTCAGCTTGGCCGCAAACGTGGTGCGTTTCAAACCGAGCAGCCGCGCCGCGGCCTGCTTGTTGCCGCCGGTCTGCTTCAGCGCCTGGTTTATAAGATGGCCTTCGAGCTCGCGAACCAAGGCGTTGAGATTGAGACCGGCTTCGGGGATCTTTCGCGGGAGCTGCGCCTCGGCCATCCGGCTGCTGGAAATCAGGTTGGGCGGCAGCACGGGCGTGTCGATCGTGTCGCCCTCGCACATGATAACGAGCCGCTCGATCATGTTTTCCAGTTCGCGCACGTTGCCCGGCCAGTCGTACGACCACAGATGCACCATCGCCTCGCGCGTGACGGTCAATGGGCGCCCCGGCGAGCGCGCGCGAATACGTTCAAGGAAGTGCTCTACCAGAAGCGGGATGTCCGAGCGCCGCTCGCGCAGCGCGGGAAGAATAATCGGCACCACCTGCAGGCGGTAGAACAGGTCCTCGCGGAAGGTTCCGTTCTTCACCGCTGCCGCCAAGTCGTTGTTGCTCGCCGCGATCACCCGCGCGTTGACCTGAAAGCCGCGGTCCGAGCCCACCGGCCGAATCACCCCGTCCTCCAGGACACGCAAAAGCTTGGCCTGCAGCGCAAGCGGCATCTCGCCGATTTCGTCGAGAAAAATCGTCCCGCCGTTGGCGATACTGAAAAGACCCTGCCGATTGCCGGAGGCGCCCGTGAACGCGCCGCGCTCGTGGCCGAACATCTCGGATTCGAGCAGGTCGTGCGGGATCGCCGCGCAGTTGACCGGCACAAACGAACGGCTGCGCCGCGGCGAGAGCCCGTGAATCGCGCGCGCGACGACTTCTTTGCCGGTGCCGCTCTCGCCGGTGATGAGTACCGTCGCGTCGGCCATCGCAACCCGCTCGATCAGTTGGCGCAGCCTTACGATGGCGGGATGCTGACCGATTAGCGAGCGATCGACGCTAAAGGAGAAATCCGTTTCCGCGATTTTAGCTTCTGAAGCCACCAGTTCCGATCCGACCCCCAGCTTCGAAACGGACTGCCTGAAATCGCAAGGATTTTGTCATGATTTGCGGCTTTCTAACAACTGGATGACAAAAGATGACACCCAGTGGCTGAAAGCGCCCGATTTAGCTAAGGCTAAATTGCGCTTTTAATCCCAAAAAAGCGGCAAATCAGCCACGGTAACCGCAGAATCCCGCGCCGAGCCTTCGCTTCGGCTCTCAATCGTTGGATTTGTGTGCGCCGCTTCTCGCGCCGGGCGCCTTCATCTAGTCCCGACCGACTTCCTTGCGAAAGATTGCGGCCTGCCCCGGCCCCTCGGCTACCGATACCTCGAGCGCTCCCACGTCGCTCAGGGCGTGATGGCTGCCGAGCGCCGCGGCCAGCTCCTGCCAGATGTACCGGGCGAGTTCCTCGGCCGAACTGTGGACTATCGGCAGGAGCGCCACGTCGCGGGCCGGCAGCACGAACTCGTCATCTTCATAGCGAATTCGCACCTGGCCGGGATTTGGACGGTCGATGGTGAGACAGTCGCTGCGTTCGGGCACGATCGTGCGTTCGTCGATTCGATCGACGATCTCCCTGGTGAGCTTTTTGATGAGTCCGAAATCGACGACATAGCCGGTATGAGTGAGAGCGCCTTCGACGCGGACCCCAACCTGGTAGTTGTGGCCGTGAAGCGGCTCGCGAAAGCCCTTGTAAGCGATAAAATGCGCCGCCGAGAACTTGAGATTCTCCTTGGCGACGTGGATTGAAAACTCGGATTTCACGGTCAAATCAATTCCTGGTTAAAGGCGAATCCCGAGAATCCTCGCAATCAACGGATCC
>JAJYMR010000361.1 GCA_021786815.1 Deltaproteobacteria bacterium | reverse complement strand
TCGCCGGCGGCACAAGCGAAATCCAGCACAACATCATCGGCGAGCGCGTTTTGGGACTGCCGAAAGGCTAGCGCAGCAGGACGCTCGCGCGTGGAAGAGGGCGACCGTCGGGCCGCCCTCTTTTTTGCGCTACGGTATGGATGAGGGCGCCGACAGCGAGCGATACGCGTAGCCGGTCTTCTTCGGCGGGGGATTCCATCCCGCGCCGACGACTGTTATCGCCTGGGGCGCGCCCCGTGCGTTGTCATTGATCTGGATCTGCCCGACGCTGCGCCCCGACGACGACGGCGTGAACGTGACGTTGAACGAGCAGATCTGCCCGGGACTGATTACTCCCACGCAGCCTCCGTCGGTGGTGAATTCGCTATTGTCCGACACGATACTCTGAACGGTGAACGGAACCGGATTCGGATTGAATATCCCGACCATTTTTGCGTTCGACGAGCTTCCCACCGCGACTCTGCCGAATCCGAGATGCCGCGGCCCAATCCTGAGCACGCCCTGGATGCCCTCTCCCACCAACTGGATGTTCTGCGGACTGTTCGGCGCATTGTCGGCGATGTCGAGAGCGCCTTCACGAACTCCAATCCCGGTAGGCGTAAACTGAAGGCCGAAAAAGCAGTGCTGACGCGGTCCCAGGGTCGTCCCGCAAGTTGTCAACGCGGGGACCAGCGAGAAGTCTCCGCCCAGGTTCAGCCCGACTATCGTCATCACCTGCCGGCTGCGGTTGACCAGAACGACTCGCCGCGGCGCCGAGGTCGCCCCGTAGTTCCCGAGCACGGCCTTTCCAAACCAACTGCGGCGCGTATAACCGGCCTCGGCCGAAACGAGAGCGAGCGGCCTTGGTGTAGGCGTTGATGTAGGCGTCGGGGTTGGTGTTAGCGCAGAAGTAGGCGTCGGTGTGGGGTCTGCCGTGAGAGTCGGTGTAGGCGTCGGAATCGGCGTTGGCGTGGGCGTAGGGTCGGGCGTGGGAGTTGGAGTCGGCGTAGCCGTAGGGTCTGGCGTGGGAGTCGGTGTGGGCGTAGGCGTGGACGTCGATGTGCCGGAGGCCGAAAGTTCGAACACACCGCGCCCATGGGTTCCCGCAAAAATCACTCCGTTCTGATTCTGCTCGATATCGAATACCGGCACTGCGGGAATCTCGCCGAGGTTGAAGGCGGACCACGACTGTCCACCGTCGGTGCTGACGAAAATCCCTATATCGGTTGCGGCGTAAAGTGTCTGGCCCGTGGTGTCGGTGCGGTCGACAAGGATTCTCAAAACCGGAACGTCGGGCATCGCGCCGGTCGGAGGCGGTATCTCGTCGGTCGGATTTCCGTCGGCCTGCGACCAGTAGGCGCCGTAGTCGGTCGTAACGAACACGTGGCCGATCCCGGTTGCGGCCGTGAAGCCGGACACGCTCAGGTAAGCGGTACCCGGGTTGAACGGACTCACCGCGATACCGGTTGCCTGCGTATCGCTTGCGCTGAATGGCAGGTTCGCGGTGACATCGGTCCACAAAGCTCCGTTCGGATGGGTCGAATCGACGCTCAGATTCGCCTGGGTGGTGACGAACACCTTGAAGGGCGTGGCTGGCGAAGTTGAAAACGTCTGCATCGAGAGCGCCCACGCAACGGTGTCATCGGAAGGCGCGAACTCGAGATCCTGAAGCGCGCACGCCCCGGTCTGGCATCCGCCGGTCAGGTCCTGGGTCGTCTGCCGGCTCCAGGTGGACATGCCGTCGGTCGATACGTAAACCGAATGCGCGCCGAACAGCACCCGCTCGGCAACCGACGGGTCACTGGCGAGCGGCGGGTAGAATCCCGCGCCCTTGTCGTTCGCCGCAGCCATCGCGGAACGAATCAAAATGGTGGGCGCACCATAGCTCCACGTACTCCCGCCGTCAGTCGATCCCGCTATGATCGGGCCGGCGGGGAACGTCTCGTAGGTATGGTAAGCGAACGACGGATTCACCTGGTCGAACAGCGCAAAGCCGCCGTCGAGCTGATCTGTCGCGTCCCATCCCGAGCTGCCGTTGTAAAGCACGGTGCCGTTGTCCTGAAGTCCCGCCAGCAGCGCGCTGTTGTTGCTCGGATTCGGCCCGACACTCTGAACCTGCGCCACGGCGAGCGTCGAATTGAGCGCGCTCCATGCACCTGTCGAAGGATCGAAGCCATAAAGCCCGCCGTCGTTTCCGAGCAGGAAGCTCCCCGGATGGTATGGGTCGAACGCGATCGCATGCTGACCCGAATGGGTCCCGCCGTTCTGCGCGAGAAACGTCCAGCTCGAACCCGAGTTCGTCGAGCGATAGATGCCAACCCCGCCGAACACGACCGTCGATTCCGTTGAGTCCGAAGGGTCTATCGCAAGCGCCTGATCGAACGCCGATTGCGAAAAATCCGACGCACCCGTCCCGTCGATTGTGACGCTTCCGAGCGTCGCGCTCGGCATCTGCATCGCGGTCCACATATTGCCGCCGTCCGTGGACTTGAAAAAGCCGAGATATCCCGTGCCGTCGGCGGCGCCGAGCGCCGCGTAAACCGTCCCGTTGTACGCAGCGAGACTGGCGCGCCCGATGCTCTCGCCCGAGCTCACACCCGGAAACGCCATCTCGCTCCACGTGCTCCCGCCATCGGTCGAGTGAAACACCCCGTACTGATAGATCGCGACGTAAACGTTGGAGGGCGCCGCCGGATCGAGCATCACGTCCTCGGCCGGACAATAGCCACCGTAGCTCGGACAGGCGCTCGCCGACGTAAACGGAAGCTGCGTCCAGGTGCTGCCGCCGTCCGTCGAAAGCCAGAGTCCGTTGTTCACGACGTCGCTTTCGACCAACGACGCGTCGGCGCGGCTTGCACTGGAGCCCACGCCGAGCGCGATGAAGATATGCCGCGGTGTTTGCGACGTGTCCACCGCGATGCTCGTGAACGCCTCCTGATCGAACGCCCCGCTATCGTCGATCTGCGTCCATGAGCTCCCCAGATCGGTCGAGACGAACAGGCCTTCGCCGTAGTACGAATCACCCGAGTTGTCGGCCTCGCCGGTTCCCACGTACAGCGTTGGAGGACTGGTGGTTGGATCGAGCGCAATCGCGCCAATCGCCTCGGTCGGCTCCGCGTCAAAGATCGGCGTGAAGCTCACGCCCCCGTCCGTCGTCATCCACACGCCACCGGTCGCCGTCCCGACGAAAAACCTTCCGCTCGTCGTCGGATCGGCCGCGGTCGCCGTCACCCGGCCGCTTGCGTTCGCCAGCGTGCCGCTTCCGACCGCAACGTGCCCGAAGACCGCGACCTCGTCGAGGATCGTTTGCGGCCCGATAAAGTTCCATGCATAGGTCGCTGACGACGCCGCCTGCGCACTCGCCGCGAGCATCGACGCACCCGCGTTCGCTCTGGTCGCGCCGTACTTCGGCTGCGCGCGCAGCCATCGTATCGCCTGCGCGTACGCATGCGGCGGGACTCCAAAACCGTATCCGTGCCGGTCGAAAAGCCATCGCTTCAGCGCTCTTCGCTGGGTGACGCTTGCGACGTACGGCTCGTCTTTTCCTGAACTCGCGCCGCTGGCGTTGCGCAGCCCGAAAAACGCCAGCACTAGCAGGGCGATAATCGATGCGGCAGGGACCGCGAACGCAAGTGAGCGACGATATTGCCGTACCATCCCCTTCCCCTCTTTTCAGTCGCTGCACTCACGTTACTGTGTATCATCACTGAGTCAATCACTGTCGGATTTTGAGACATAGCGATAGCAGTTTCTGGCTAATGCAATGCATATTCGGCGTAACGTGACGAAAAATAATGGATTAAGCGCAACGCTGCCCGTATTTCGCGACGATAGATGGGATGTGCGCACGCAAAGCCGCCTCACGCCGCGAACCGCCGTCGCCAGGCACTCCAAATCGCGCTCTCGCCGCCATTTCCGCCCCGCGCCCTACATCTGCTAGCCTTCGCTCCCATGTACGGTCATCCCGCGTTCGACCTCTATGAAGCGATCTACACGACGCGCTCGATGCGCAGGCTGAGACCCGATCCGGTGCCGCCCGACATAATCGTGAAGGTGCTCGAGGCGGCCACGCTGGGCCCCAGCGGAAGCAACCGTCAGCCGTGGTTTTTCATCGTGCTCCGCGAACAGGAGAACAAGGACTTCGTCGCAGTGCGTTATCGCCAGGCGTGGCAGCGATACCTGAAGCCCGCCGCGCGCGAGGTCCTCGAGAAAGCGCCAGACAGTCCGCAGGGCCGAATTCTCAAGTCCGCGCGTTACCTCGCCGAGCATATCGCCGACTGTCCGGTGCTGATCTTCGCCTGTGTGAAGAAGTACAACGACCGCGCCCGCGCGGGCCTGCCGATGTACAACGCGATCTTTCCCGCGATTCAGAACCTGTGTCTCGCCGCGCGCGGCTACGGGCTTGGAACCTCGATCACGAGCATGCACCAGATGTTCGGTGCGGAGATTGACGGACGCCTCGGCGTCCCGCCCGAGTACGCGAACGTTGCGATGATCCCGATGGGTTATCCGAAGGGTCGATGGGACCGGCCGGACCGCAAACCCGCCCTGTCGGTCACCTTCTGGGAGCGATGGGGAGAAACCCGCGACGCGCTCCCGGATTGACTACATCACGCCATGGCTCCGCAAATCTCTTATGACCGCGTAGAGATAGACGATGAATCCCCCCATGAAAAGCGGGATTCCAAGGAAGAAGAACATCGTCATCGTAATGGGCGTGGTATTCACAAGGCACGGTATCGTCGCCAACAGGCCGAGACCCGTCAGAAAGAACGCTATTTCGATCGCTGTGGTCACGGGATTAGCCCTTGAGTCCCTTTGGGGTGTGTATCGGCCCATGGCAGTCAATGCAACTTACCTTGTTCCCGCGCAGTTGCGCCATCAACCCCTGATGAGTCGGGTTCTTCTGCCATAACGCCGAATTCTCATGACATCTCAAGCAATTGCCATTCGGAAACGGCTCGTAGAGTCGGATCG
>JAJYMR010000077.1 GCA_021786815.1 Deltaproteobacteria bacterium | reverse complement strand
ACCCGCGCGGGATTGAGGATCGTCTCGGTCAGTTGGACATACAGCATGAAAGGTTTGACCTGCTTGCGCAGCAGGTAGCCGAATCCTTCTCCCCATGTGCCGGTGCCGGTCTGGTCGGCGCCCTTGCGCTCTGGTTCCAGATGGTCGTATTTCCCGGTCGGAAGCATCAGGTTGAACAATATCGCCTGCGAGGGAAGCGCAAACAGGCGGTAACGATCGCGCTCCTTTGTGAACTGATATTTCAGCGAAATCTGCGTGTCGCCGTATCCGAGATATCCGACGCCGGGCGCGGTGTTGTACTCGAACGGGGCAATCAGGTCGAGTTCGGAATTGTACCCAAGCCCGATCGCGAGTTTCTGCGGCATATACAGCGATGTGGTGCTCGTGTTGCGCGGCAGGGTTTCAAACCAGTACGGCTCGTAGTAGAAGGAGCCGAACGGCTCGACGTCCGCGGTGCCCGTAAAAAACGGACCGCTGGTGTTGCCGACCCATCGGCCTGTCTGCCCGCATTCTCCGACGCCAGGCGCGAACACCGCGAGCATCACCATAAGCACAACGATGTTGAAGACGGATCGAAACATAAGCCCGAGAGCGAACTTTATGAGAGCCGGCCGCTGCCATGGAATGCGCCCAGTGGCAGGATACTTCCTTTCACGGACGCTTGTTTTGCCGCAGTGTTCAGCGAATCGTAACGTATGTGCGCGAACGGTGCACGATATGCGTGGCGCGAGTCGCTGCCGGCCTTTTAAGTGTCACGCGAGCGAGCACGTCTCGTTGGACGCGGATGGGAGAAAACTTCGAGCTTGATTCCACCGTCTGCGCCGGCGATCGCCGACGCTGACGCGCAATCCTAATGGCCGATGAATTTCGGCGGGCGTTTTTGCTGAAACGCCGTGATACCTTCCCGATAGTCATTGGTCCTGCACGCGATGCCCTGCGCCTTCGCCTCGCGCCGCAAAACCTCACTGAGCCCGAGCGGTTCCTCGGCGAGCATCCTGACGATCCGTTTCGATTCGAGCAGCGCCGCCGTCGGCCCTTTCGCCACGCCCTGCGCCAGCGCCCTCACCTTGTCGAGCAGTTCGGCGCGCGGCACGCACTGATTGACCAGTCCCCACGCCGCGGCTTCCGGCCCCGATAGCAGACGTCCCGTGTATATCAGTTCGAGTGCGCGATGAGGCCCGATACGCGAGACGAAAAAGTAATGGCCGCCCGAATCGAGCACCGCGCCGATACGCACGAACGGCGATCCGATCTTGAGATCCTCAGAGACGTAAACCACGTCGCACGCCAGCGCGAGGCCAAGCCCCAGACCGAGGCATGCGCCATGGACGGCGGCGAAAGTTGGTGCGGGAAAATCGGCCAGCTCTCTGATCACGGGATTGGCGACGCGCTCCAGGATCGCCTCGCCGTCCTCGTTGCCCGGATCGGCGGTTCCGAGATCGCGCCCGGCGCAAAAGCCCGGTCCCTCGCCGCGCAGGATCAACGCCCGCACCGCGGCCTTCGCGGCCTCGCGCAGACGCGCGCTCAATTCGGCGGCCATCGCGTCGTCGACCGCGTTCATCTTGTCGGGCCGGTTCAGAACGAGTTCGCCGACGTCATCCCTGATGGAAAGTTCGACTTTCATCGAGAGGCCCTCCCGCGCGAAGCGCGCTGTCGCCCGCACATGCGCCGATCTCTACATCCGCGCACGTACCTAGAAGACCGGGATGATGTCGTCGGCGCTGATCTCGCCGACGTCCACGCCCGCGATGTCGAGTTCCGGGATCGCCGGAAACTCGATCCTCCATCGCTCGACCAGCCTGCGCACTCGCGCGATCGCAAGCCGCCAGTTGTCGGCCTGCTCGTCAACCGTGAGCACGCCGAGGCCGGCCTCGCGCGCAGTGCGGATAAGCTCGCGATGGTTGGGCAGGAAGTAATCGGGCAGCTCCCAGAACTGGCCGGGCGGCTCCCACAGGATCATCGAGAGGAACACGAAGCCCGCGCGAAGCTGCCTGGTCACGAAGGCGCGATACTCGTCGGTGAGTCCGGGCCAGTCCTTCTCCAGCATCGCGATGCATATCTGGAGATGGCGCGCCTCGTCGAGCCCGATTCTGCGGAACGCTTCGCGAAACAGCGGATGGCGCGCCGCGCGCGACATCCCATGAAACAGCGTGGACGACGCAACCTCGCCCATCATGAAGGACGTGAACAGCACCGCGAGCGGATAGCGCCCGAGCGCGTTCGAATACCCGCGCCAGTAGCGGCCGCCGTTATGGTAAAGCCATCGGATATTGTTGTACGCGACCTGCTCGAGTTCGGTGCGCGGCTCCCATTCGAGCGGACCGCCGGGCACCATCCGCGTGATGACGCGCCCGCAGGTTTCCTCGTGATTCACCTCGTCGCGCGTGATCGAGAAAAAGCATTTGCGCACGGGATCTTCCTCGTGCGTCTCGAACGCGTGGATCATCGCCTTGGCGAAAACCGGCGGCCCCGAGGCGTCGAAGTTCGAGAGCAGCGCGAACCAGTACATGATTGCGACGCGCTCGTCGCGGCTGAAAGCGTTGGGGTTGAAACCGTCCCACGGGAGGGTCAAGGGATCGTAACCCTCGCGCCGGGCGCGCTCGTAAATCTCCGCGAGTTTCGGCGTCTCGACGCGCCATTCGATCGGAAAGATGTTCGGCTGGGGAACCTCGGGTGCGGAAGCGAGGCCTTCCGCGGGGATGATGAATCGGCCCATCGCGATCCCTCCCTCGAATTCAACCGTATCCGCCAATCAATCGGAAAATCAACCGTGCCGTTTCTCCGCGGAATTGCCGTTGGGCGCGGCGAGTCCCTGTAGCGCGATTTTCATCGCGGCATCGGCAATCGCCGTAGCGCTCATCGCGCCGCCCAGCCGATACCATTCCGTGATCGAATTGAGCATCCCGAACACGAGCCGGGTGGCAAGCCGCGCGTCGATGTCGGCGCGGATGGCACCCTCGTTCTGCGCGTTGACGAACACTTCGGAGACCATGTGATCCAGTTCGCGGCGGCGCTCCAGGATGCGCCGTTCGACCTGGGTGTTGCCGCGCACGCGCAGGAGCAGTGCCGCTTCGGGTAAGTTGCCAATGATGACTTCGGCCGCGCGCCGGATCACGTACCTGAGCCGGTCGCTTGCGGGGCCGTTCTTCGCCTCGGGTTCGCCAAGCACCGCGTAAAGCGCGTCGAAGGCTCGGCTTACGCCGCGAAGCAGCAACTCCTCCTTGCTGCGGACGTGGTAATAGATGCTCGCCTTGGTGATTCCCGCCGCCCGTGCGACCTGGTCAAGCGAACTTCCGTCGTAACCTCGCTCCAGAAAGACGCGGACGGCAACGTCGAGAAGTGCGTCGAGATTGTACGGTTTGCGTTCCTTTGCTGACGGACGCCCCACCCTTTCCTCCTTCCGACTTGCAGAATGAGCCATAATGAATGGCATTTTCGGAGCGTCAATTGAACAGTTGGTTTGCGGTTTTTTCGCGCGGGACGCGTCAATTGACGTCGCCTGGCGCAGGAAAATCCGGAAAAAATCCGCTGTTCAGGGAGCCGATAGCATGAAATTCGGAATCGCGGTGCGAAACATGGGCCCTCAGTCGAGCCCGCATATCGTTCGCGAATGCGCGCGTATCGCTGAGGATGCGGGCTTCGACGCGCTCTTCGTGTCGGACCATCTTTGTATCCCGCCCGGCCAGACCGAGGGCTCCGGCGGCCGCTACCTCGACGTGCTCGCGACGCTTGCCTATTTGGCCGGTATCACGAGCCGAATCCGGCTTGGCGTCTCCGTGCTGGTGCTACCTTATCGCCCGGCGGTCCTGACGGCGAAGCAGGCCGCGACGATCCAGGAACTGTCGGGCGGGCGACTCATCCTGGGCGTGGGAGTCGGATGGATGAAGCCGGAATTCGAGGCGCTCGGCGTGCCGATGCGAAAGCGCGGCGCAATCGCGACCGAGACGCTTCGCGTGATGCATCATCTGTGGGCCGGCGAGGAGCCGGGCCCATATCACGGCGAGCTCGTGAGCTTTCCGTCTTTCGTCTTTTTGCCGCGTCCGAGTCGTCCGCCTATCTGGATTGGCGGAAACGGGCCGAACGCGCTCGAACGCGTGCTTCGATACGGCGACGGATGGCATCCGATGTTTCGCGCGGCCGAACTGAAGCCTGCCGTCGCGCAACTGCGGGAAAAAGCGCGCACGGCGGGCCGTTCCGAGCCCGAGATAATCGTCCGGCGCGGGCTTAAGCTCGACGACCTTCCCGCCGCACGGGCACGGCTGGAAGAGGAGCGCGACGCGGGCGCAACTTACTTTATCCTGGACCTGGGACGTTACGCCGACGAGTCCGCTTTTGGCGCCGCCGTCGAGGCGTTCATGGCGAAGGTCGCGACGTGACGACGCTTGGCTGCGAAGACGGCGCCCCGATTATGCCGCCCGCGGTCCGCGCCGGCGCGTCCTCCATCGGCGTTGGACGCGTTTCGCTCGCTCGCTATTATGATTCAGATAGCATCGTGGAGAACGGCCCGTCCGTCGGAGCCGGTAAAGGTCACCGGAAATGAACAGCGCGATCAACCGGCGCGAACTCACCTTCAAGGCGCTTGCGGGCCTGGCCGGCGGCGCAATCGGATGGATTCCTGTCGAGCTTGCGAGCCACGGACATTCGCTCACCCAGCCGCTGTCGACTGCGGCCGTCTATGAGTCGTACGCCTCGATGGCGATTCTGGGGGGATTTATCGGCGGACTGATCCTTGCCTCCGACGAGCAGCGTCTTGAGTTCACGCCGCACGTCCAGAGCCGCTTCGTGCGCGGCTTCATACTCTGCGCGGTGCTGATCCTGCCCGCCAACTACTTCGCCAACAACCTGTTCACGGCATTTCTGAATTACGGTGGATGGGGACCAGGACACCCGGGTTCGATGTTCTTCCTCGTGCTCGGACGGATCATCTCGTGGGTCCTGATGGGCGCGATGCTCGGAGCGGGAGTCGGTATCGCTGGCT
>JAJYMR010000332.1 GCA_021786815.1 Deltaproteobacteria bacterium | reverse complement strand
GCGCCCCTCGGAGCCCGAGCCGACGCTTACGATACGCGAGGTCGCCCGGCGCTTCGCCGAGATCGCCGCGATCGACGGCCCGAGTTCGCGCGCACGCAAGCTCGCCGCGCTCAGTGAGATGTTCGAACGCGCGACCGCCCTCGAAGGCAAATATCTGACCAAGGTGCTCATCCGCGAGATGCGCCACGGAATGAGCGAAGGCATTATGCTCGAGGCGATTGCGCGGATGGCCGGACGCCCGGTCGAGGAGGTTCGCCGCGTCCACATGATGGAGGGCGACCTCGGACGCGTCGCGCGTGCAATCAGGCAGGGCGCGCCGCAAACGGGCGCGGGCGAGGCTCTGCAAGCCGTGGCGCCCGAACGGGCGCGCGCGCTCAAGCCGCTCAAGCCGATGCTCGCGCAGCCGGTGCCGAACGTCGCCGAGGCGTTCGCCATCCTGGGCGGCGAACTCGCGCTCGAACACAAGCTCGACGGCGCCCGCGTCCAGATCCATCGCGCCGGCAACGAGGTCAAAATCTTCTCGCGCAGGCTCAACGAAATCACGCGAAGCCTTCCCGAAATCGTCGAGCAGTTCCGTACCGGCGGCGCGCGCGATTTTATCGCGGACGGCGAAGTGATCGCGGTCGATCCCGAAGGACGCCCGCTTGCGTTTCAGGAATTGATGCGCCGGCTCGGAAGACGGCGCGAGATCGAACGCGTGCGTGCGGAACTGCCGATTCGGCTTTACCTGTTCGACCTGCTCGCGCTCGACGGCGAGTTCCGGATCGATCGCCCATACGTCGAGCGCGTGGCCGCGTTGCGCGAGATCGCCGGGCAACTTGGCGTCGAGACGGTCGGCCGGATCGAGCCGCGTAGCGTGGCCGAGAGCGAGGCCTTCTACCAGGACGCCATCCGGGCCGGATACGAGGGCGTGGTCGCGAAGTCGCTCGCGAGCAAGTACACGCCGGGCGCGCGCGGGCGCGGATGGCTCAAGATAAAGCGTGCGCGCACGCTCGATTTGGTCATCGTTGCGGCGGATTGGGGATACGGCCGGCGCAAGGGATGGCTCTCGAACTACCATCTTGCCGCGCGCGACGAAAAAACCGGCGGCTTCACCGAAGTGGGCAAGACGTTCAAGGGGCTGACCGACGAGCAGTTCGAATCGATGACCGAGCGGCTGCGCGCCCTGACGATTACCGACGAGCACGGAACCGCGACCGTCCGGCCCGAGGTCGTCGTGGAGGTTGCCTACAGCGATATCCAGCGAAGCCCGCAGTACGAGAGCGGGATGGCGCTCAGGTTCGCGCGGATCGTGGCGATCCGTGACGACAAGAGTCCCGAGGAAGCCGACACCATCCAGACGATCGCCGAGGAGTTCGAGCGCCAGGCGCTGAAACCGCTTGCGACCAGATGAGATTGGCCAAGCTTAACTGAATGGGCAACTCGGCTAATGGTCCGCGTCGTACATCGCCATCGCGAGCGCTTCGATTTCGCTTTCGCCGAAGCCCTTGAGGAGAAAGGTCTCTTCGCCTGAGGCGCTTTCCTTGCGATAGGCGTCGCAACTCCAGGAATTCGGTCCAAGCTGGCGCGTTCGAAGGACCAGCGTATTGATACCCACAACTTCCACCCGTTCCATGGTCCACCTCCCAAGCGCGGAAATTCCATGGCCATCGGTGGCCTGAGGCATCAGATATTTAGCAAAATTTACACACTATTGCTAATGCTAATTTTTGGCTGACCGGCGAGCGGTCAAACCGCAGATTCGCAAGCAATTCGCCTCTTCGTGGATGCGATTCGCTCCGCCCTGCGCGCAAAATCCGCTTCGGAATCGCCTGCGGGAAAAACCTGGCCGGATTCCGGGTTTTTTGGCTCCGCAGAAGACGACGGCTGGACTCGTTTCCGTCGGTTGCGAAAAATTACGTTTAGTAGATATTGCCTACTCGGACGCCTGCCGCATCCGTAGCTGAACACGACGGCTGGCCGGCCGAGTTTGCTTGCGCGGGATGAATTACTTTTAGTAGATATAATGTACTTCAAGATATCTACCGAGGAGAGACCCAGGTGACCTCGTTGACGAAACTCGAAGGCGAAATCAACCAACGGCTCAGGCGTGCGGTTGAGAGCAAGCAGTACGCCGAGGTCGAGCGCCTCAACGCGGTTGCGATGCGACTGGCGGAAATCGAGGCGGAAATTCAGGCGGAACTCGAAGACATGGAGGCGCTTCTGAATTCGAGCCCGGTGGTCCAGCAGCCCGCCAGCGTCAACCGCCCGACCCAGATCGAGCTGGAGATCGCCCAGGGCGACATCAACGCGCGCTTCTTGCGGATCTCGAAACTTCGCGAGCGCCGCCTAATCCCGTCCGACGGCGCCCCGTTCACCGTGGTTGCCTCATATGGGGATCGGGAAGTCTCATTTGAGACGAGTATAGACCCGACCGAGACGCGGCTTACCGAACGCACGGAGGTCGGCAGGTTTTACACGCTGAACGGCGTTTGCGCCGGTGACCGCGTGCTTTGGGAGCAGCTCGGCGACCGCAAATTCCGCCTCTCAAAAATCAGAAACTCCGATTCCTGACGCGTCGACTAAAGAACACCGCGGGTGACGACGTTCAGGTCCCAGAAGCCCGCTATGGGCCCCATCCAGGCGTCGCCCTAAGCATCCCAGCGAGAGGGACGCTTGCGCGCGGGACAAATCCGGGCTGCGATCGGGCGTAGCGCGTGGGGCGGGCCTAGAACGATTCACCATCCCACCGAGCCCTGCCGCATTCGGCCTTTCACCTTTTGCGTCAGCGTGTGTTATCTATCCGTTGACTCCGTTTACGAGGGGAAATGCCGATTCGTCGCTACGTTCCGGTTCTTCGCCCAAAACCTGGCAAGCACGACCCACCGGAACGCCTACCGGCTGCCTCAAAGGCCCTCGTGGCCCGGGTGCTGGTGGCGATCGCCTTTGCCTTTCAGATCTCCGGCTGCCTGTACATCAAGAACGGAAAGACCCAGAACGTGCAGTTCGAGTCCACGCCTGCCGGCGCCCGGGTCGTCGTCAACGGAGTCCCGCACGGTTCCACGCCTACAACTGTCACACTGTCCCGATGCACCAATTACAAGGTTGTGGTCGAGAAGCCGGGCTACAGCCCCGCCGACGTACTGCTGTCTCGCGCCCTGTACGGCCCTGACAGCCTCACCTTCGTGGCCGACGGCGTTCTGATCCTGCCCCTCTTTGTTGACGGGTAGACACCAAAAGCCCAGAGCTCCGGACGCTCATAGCGATCGCCTTGGCCCTTCAGCTTTCCGGATGCCTGTACATGAAGAACGGAGGCACCGAGGAGGTGCGGTTCGAGTCCACGCCTGCCGGCGCCCAAGTGGTCGCCAATGGAGTCCCGCACGGCTCGACACTAACGACCGTCAGGCTGTCCCGGTGCGAGGATTACAATGTCGCGATTGACAAGCCCGGGTACGAGCCCGCCAGCGTGCTCCTGTCTCGCACCGTGCGCGGCCCTGACGCCGCCGTCGGTCTCTTCGACGTGCTTCTGTTCGTGCCCGGCTTCGTTGACATCTGGAACTGCTCCAACAGGAGCCTGGCACCTAACCCGGTCAGCGTGCAGTTACTCCCGGTAGCGGCAAACGCCTCCGCGCCGGTGGCCGCAAAATGAAAATGAATCGATGGGAAAAAGCGAAGGCCCTCCTGGTCGGGACGCTGATTGCAATCGCTGTTGCCCCTCAGCTATCCGGATGCCTGTTTGCAACTAACGGAAAGACCGAGGACGTAAAATTCGAATCCACGCCTGCCGGCGCCCGGGTCGTCGCCAATGGGGTCCCGTACGGCTTGACGCCCACCAGCGCCAAGCTTCCCCGATGTCAGGATTATGACGTTGTGATCGAGAAGCCCGGCTTCGAACCCGCCAGCGTACGCCTGTCTCGCAATGAGTCTGGCCCTGACGCCATTAGCAGTGTTATTGACGGCTGTCTGATCGTGCCCGGTATCATCGACGTGTGGGATTGCTCCGCTACGAGTTTGAACCCCAACCCAGTCAACGTCCAGTTACTCCCGATAACGACGAATACCGCCGCGCCGGACGCACACCGACAGGCTTCTACGAGCGGCCATCCTTGATACGCGCCGTCCAATCCGAGAGCGCGTCGCGAGTAGTTCGGAACGCAAGTTCGGGCCAGGGGATTTCTTCGGCGGCGAAGTAGCGCACCTCGGTCGCTTCGAGCGAGAGCGCCGGCGGTTCCGCGCCCGGTTCGGCGAGATAGACCGCGACCGCCGCGATCGGATGCGCGGGGTCGGCGTAAATCCCGAGCAGCGCTCCGAGCCGCACGTTCATCCCGACTTCCTCCGCGGTCTCGCGCAGGGCCGCATCCGACGGGGTTTCGCCGAGATCGACGTAGCCGCCGGGGAAGGTCCAAAGGCCGAGTGAAGGCTCGATTCCGCGGCGCAGCAAAAGCACCCGGCTTTCGCTCTCGACCAGGCATCCCGCGACCAGTTTCGGACCCTGGAAGTACACGAAACCGCATGCCGAGCAGGTCTTCACGCGCTTGTGATCGGGAATTATCAGCCGCTCGTTCATCCCGGCGCCGCAGAGCGGGCAATACCGGATGTCGCGCGGGTAACGATGCTGGACCTTGTGATTGGCCTCGATCGGCTTGTCGTCCATCGCCATGGCGTCCCGCTTCGCGCTAAATCGTGAGTCTTCGGACCAGCGCTTCGCCGATGATCATCAGCATCGCGGCGATTACAAGGTAGCCGTCGAGCGCGACCTTGCGTTCGAGCGTCGGACGGGTCAGTTCGATGTCCTTGATCGACGGGTTGAGCCGTCCGCCCGTTGCTGCGGCCAGCCGTTCGAGCAGGCCGTAGTTCGGCGTCGGGCGTGGCAATTCGGCGTTGACCGCGGGGCTTACCGTGTAGGCGAGGGGCGGAAACTTCTCGCGCTTGGGATCGGAGGAGCGGACCTCGATGTAATAGGTTCCGGGCGTGGGCGCGTGGATCGCGGCCGAGAGTT